>NZ_JAMZBC010000001.1 GCF_024158715.1 Halomonas sp. 707D7
CTCTACTACGTACCGCCAGGGGCGGGGTTCAACCAGGCGATTCGCGAGCTCGAGGAGCAGGGCGTCGTCGAGGACGCCTGGGCGTTCCGGCTGCTCGCGCGGATCGACCCGGAGCGCATTCCTCGCCTGCGCGTGGGCGAGTACCGGATTACCCCGGAGATGAGCGCCATGGACGTCATGACGCTGCTGGGCAGCAGCAACGTGGTGACCTACCCGCTGACCATTCCCGAGGGCTGGACCTTTCGCCAGATGCGCGCTCGGCTCGACGGTGCCGACAAGCTCGAGCACGTCACCACCGACATGAGCGACGAGGAGGTCATGGCGCTGCTCGATCGCGAGGATGTCTACCCCGAAGGCTGGTTCTTTCCGGATACCTATCGCTACCATCTGGGCATGAGCGATGTCGATATCCTGCGCCAGTCACTTGCGCGCATGGAGCAGGTGCTCGCCGAGGTGTGGGAGAGTCGTGACGACGATCTCACCGTCGAGACGCCCTACGAGGCGTTGATCATGGCCTCCTTGATCGAGCGCGAGACCGGTGCGCCACAGGAGCGGCGCGAAATCGCCGGCGTCTTCAAGCGGCGCATGGAGCAGGGCATGCGCCTGCAGACCGACCCGACCGTCATCTACGGCATGGGCGAGCGTTATGCGGGGCGCATCACCTACGCGGACCTGCGCGAGGCCACCCCCTACAACACCTACGTCATCGACGGCATGCCGCCGACACCGATCGCCATGCCCGGCCGGGCGTCGCTCGAGGCGGCGGTGAATCCGCTGCCCGGCGACACCCTCTATTTCGTCTCCAAGGGCGACGGTACGCACCACTTCTCGCGCACGCTCAGAGAGCACAACAACGCCGTCAATCGCTACATACGCAACCAGTAAGGGCGGCGCCGGCCTGCCGGTGGCGTTCGATTCATGAATGAGGTTTCAATGACCCAGCGCGGTCGCTTTATTACCCTGGAAGGGGGCGAGGGGGTGGGCAAGTCCACCAACGTCGCCTTTGTGGCCGGCTGGCTCGAAGCGCGCGGTATCGACGTGGTGCGTACCCGCGAGCCCGGCGGCACGCCGCTGGCCGAGTCGATTCGCGCGCTGCTGCTGTCCACCGACCATGCCGAGCCGCTCGACGTCGACGCCGAGCTTCTTTTGATGTTCGCTGCCCGTGCCCAGCACCTGGCCGCAAAGATCGAGCCGGCGCTGGCCCGCGGTACCTGGGTGGTGTGCGACCGGTTCACCGATGCCACCTTCGCCTACCAGGGCGGCGGGCGCGGTATCGACCCGGCGCGGATCGAGGTGCTCGAGCGCTTCGTCCAGAAAGGGCTCGCGCCGGATCTGACGCTGCTGCTGGACATGTCGCCAGAGGACTCGGCCCGGCGCCTGGCCGGGCGGCTGCGCAGCGAAAACACTACGCTCGATCGCTTCGAGCGCGAGCAGGCGACGTTCTTCACCGCCGTGCGCGATGCCTATCTGGCTCGCGCCCACGCCGAGCCCCACCGCTTTGCGGTGATCGATGCCGCCGGCTCGCTCGAGCAGGTGCAGCGCGCGCTCGAAGCCGTCCTGGTCGAACGGGTGACGCCATGGCGCTGAGCGATCTTCTGCCCTGGCACAAAAGCGTCTGGGCGCAGTTCACGCGGCTTTCCGACGAAGGGCGCCTGCCCCACGCGCTGCTGCTCAGCGGGGCCCACGGGGTAGGCAAGCAGCAGCTCGCGGATGCGCTGGTCGCGCGTACGCTCTGCGCGGACCCGGGGGAGATGGCCTGCGGTCACTGCCACAGCTGCAGCATGCTCGCTTCGGGCTACCACCCGGATCTGATGCGCGTCGCCCTCGAGGAGGGCAAGCGCCAGATTCGCATCGACCCGATCCGCGAGGTCAATCGGTTCGTCAGCCAGACCGCCCAGCAGGGCGGCTACCGGGTCATCGTCATCGCCCCGGCGGAGGCGATGAACGTCGCCGCCGCCAACGCCCTGCTCAAGAGCCTGGAGGAGCCCGGCGAGCGCACCCTGTTCGTGCTGCTGTCGGACGTTCCCTCCCGGGTGCTGCCGACCATACGCTCGCGCTGCCAGCAGTGGACGCTGCCGAGCGTGGCCTTCGAGCAGTGCCAGGGGTGGCTCACCGAGCGCCTGGGAAGTGAGGAGGCGCTGTTCTGGTGGCAGGTATCCGGGGGACTTCCGCTGCTCGCCGTGGAACTCGCCGCGCCCGAGGAGCGCGCCCTGCGCCACCAGATCCACGACAGCTTCGAGCAGCTGGTGCGCGGAGCCGAGCCGGTCGCCGAGGCCGCCCGGCTCGACCGCCAGGCGATCGATGCCATACTGTGGTACGGTATCGCCTGGCTTGAGGATTTGATCCGCCTGGGGCTGACCGGGCAGACGACGGCTCTTCACAACCCGGATCTCGAGCCGCTCTACCGTCAGGCGGTGAAGAACGGCCGGGTCCAGGACTGGTTCCGGCTACTCGACTACGCCCGCGAGCAGCGCCGTCTGCTCTTCGCCGGGGCCAACCCGAACCCGCAGCTGGTGCTCGAGGCGTGGATGGTGCGCTGGTCGGCGCTGCTGCGCTCCTGACGACGAGGTGACCATGAACGCCCAGAAAGCTCTCTCGCTCACGGTGCCGGACATTCCCACGCTGCTCTCGGCCTACATGCCCTATCTCGAGCGCGGCGGGCTGTTCGTGCCCGCCGAAGGGTTCTATACCCTGGGGCAGGTGGTCAATCTGCTGATCGCGCTGCCCGGCGAGAGCGAGCGGCTCGGCATCACCGGTCACGTGGTCTGGGTATCACCGACCGGCATCGGCGGGCGCCGCGTACCGGGCATCGGCGTGCATTTCAGCCACCAGGACTACCCGGTGCGCGACAAGATCGAGACGCTTCTGGCCGGACAGCTCGACAGCGCTCCGCCATCGTTCACCCTCTAGCCGCGCATTTCGTATCTACCGAGGCACCCATGTTTGTCGATTCGCACTGTCACCTGGACCGTTTGTCCAACGATACCCACGGCGGCGACCTCGACGCCGCCCTGAGCGCCGCACGTGCCGCGCACGTCACCCAGTTTCTGGCCATCGCCGTCACCCTCGACGACCTGCCGGGGCTGGCCGAGATGTCGCGTCGCCACGCCGACGTGGCGATCTCCGCCGGCCTGCATCCGCTGGCGAGCGTCGAAGAGGAGCCCAGCGTCGAGGCGATCAAGGAGGCCGCCGAGCGCTACGGGGCCGTCGCCATCGGCGAGACCGGACTCGATTATCACTACCGCGACCGAGTGAGCGTCGAGGTGCAGCACGAGCGCTTCAAGCGTCATCTGATCGCCGCCACCGAGCTCGGTCTTCCCGTGGTGGTGCATACCCGGGAAGCCCGGGAGGAGACGCTGGCGCTTTTGCGCGAGCACACCGATCCGGACGTGGCCGGCGTGCTGCACTGCTTCACCGAGGATATCGACATGGCCCGCGAGGCCATTCGGCTCGGCTTCTACGTGTCGCTTTCCGGCATCGTGACGTTCGCCAGTGCCGCGTCGCTCAGAGAGCTCGCCCGGGTGCTGCCGCTCGATCGCCTGCTGATCGAGACCGACAGCCCCTACCTCGCCCCGGTGCCGCATCGCGGCAAGCCCAACGAGCCCGCCTGGGTGGTGGAAGTGGCCGAGTGCATCGCCGCCGAACGCGGCATCAGCGTCGACGAGCTCGCCATGCAGACCACCGCCAACTTCTACCGTCTCTTTCGCGCTGCCGCACCGGACGCGCCAGAGCACGTGCAGCAGGCGCTCGCCCAGGCGGGACTGGTGTGATCCGCACTCATTGATTCGACTCGCTCGAGGATGCCATGAACATCGATCGACTGCTCAAGCACCCGCCCGGCGCGGCGACGATCCCGCCGGTGGACCGTTGGCATCCCGCACTCTGCGGCGATATCGACATTCTCATCCAGGCCGACGGTACCTGGCGCCACGAAGGGCAGCCCTTCGCGCGGCCGGAAATTCCGCATCAGCTGGCGCGCCTTCTGCGCCGCTTCGACGAGGGGATCTGCCTGGTCACGCCGGTCGAGCGCTGGCGCGTGACGGTGGCGGATCTACCGTTCGTCATCGTCGAGGCCGATCGTCGTGATGGTGCCTGGTGGCTGACCACACAGTTCGACGACGTCCTGCGCCTCGATTCCAGCCATCCGATGACGCTCAGCGCAGCGCCCGACGGCGAGCGTAGGCCGGAAATCGCCATCCGTTTCGGCCTCGGTGCCAGGCTTCACCGCAACGTCTACTACCGGCTGGTCGATCACGCCGTGCTGAACGAGGTGGGTGAGACGACGCAGCTGTGTCTGGAAAGCGCGGGCGAGACCTTCGTGCTCGGCGAGCTCGACGGCGAGGCGCCGTGAAGCTGACCGACGAGCAGCGCGCCGTCGTCGATCACCCGGGCGGCCACGCCCGGGTCGCGGCGGTCGCCGGCGCTGGCAAGACCACCACCATGGCGGCGCGCGTGCTGCGCCTGCTGGAGCAGGGCGTGGCGCCCAGGCGCATGCTGGTGCTGATGTTCAACCGTTCCGCCCGCGAGGACTTCCAGCGCCGGCTGGCCGCGATGGCGCCTGCCGGGCAGGCGCTTCCCGACGTGCGCACCTTTCACTCCCTGGGGCATCGCCTGACTCAGAGCCTGTGCCGCTGGGGCGCGCTCGCCCCGCGCCAGCTGCTGTCGGCGGAGTGGCAGCTCGAGCGGCTGCTGCGCCAGGCGAGCTTGAACGTGCTGGTCGACCAGCAGGAGCGGCGCGAGGCCGCCCTCGACGGCGACCGGCTGGAGACGTTGGCCCACTTCTGCGGGCTCGTGAAGGCCGAGATGTGCAGCGCCGAATCCCTTTTCGAGCGGCTCGATCTCGACGCCGAGAGCGACTACTTCCCGGCGGCGTTTCACGAGGCCGAGCGGTTGCTGGAAGCCGAGGGCGCGATGACCTACGCCGATCTTCTCTACCGCCCGCTGCGCGCCCTGGAAGCGGACGATGCTCTGTGCGGCCGCGTCGAAGGGTTTCTCGATCACGTGATCGTCGACGAGTACCAGGATATCAATACCGCCCAGCAGCGGCTTCTGAAGGTGCTGGCCGGCACCCGTGCCAGCGTCATGGCGGTCGGTGATGCCAACCAGTGCATCTACGAGTGGCGCGGCGCCCGCCCGGACACCATGCTCGCGGATTTCACCGCCACCTTCGGGACCGCCACCGACTATCCGCTCTCGACCACCTTTCGCCATGGCCACGCGCTGGCGCTGGCCGCCAATCACGCCATCATGAACAATCGTCGCCGCCCGGACCAGCTCTGCCTGGCGGCGCCGGGCAACGTCGATACGCGTATTCACGCAGGCCAGGGCACGCGGCTCTTGCTCGAGACGCTCACCGAGTGGACGGCCGGCGGCCGCGCCTTCGACGAGACGTGTCTACTGGTGCGCAGCTGGGCGCTGTCGGTGCCGTTTCAGCTGGCGCTTCTGCAGGCGGGCATCCCCTTTCGGCTGGCCCGCGAGGACCGCTTCGTGTTTCGCCTGCCGCTGGTCCAGGCGCTGGCGGGCTACTTGAAGCTTGCGCGAAAGCCCCAGCTTCTTCACGACCCGGATCACCTGCTGTTGCTGCTGGCCCAGCCGACACCGTTCATCGCGCGCGAGCGCCTGGTGCGGCTGGCACGTCACCTGGCCGCCACGCAGGCCTTTCCCGAGCGCGACGACCCCTTGATCGCCGCGCTCAAGCCGGTACAGCGGCGCACCCTGAAAAAGCGCTGGGAACTTCTCTGCGAGCTGCCCAGGCTCGCCGCCTGGCCGCCAGCGAAACTTCTGCAGCACGTGGTCACCACCATCGATGCGGAAAAGACCCTCAAGCGTGCCGCTACCCGGCGCGACAAGGGCGAGGAGGACGTGCGCCTGCTCGACGTATTGATCGAACAGGCGCAGGAAGCCCACGACCCGGATGCCTTTATCGAGCTGCTCGAGCGACCCGTGGAAAATCAGGCCCGGGGCGTGTTGATAAGCACCGTGCACGGCGCCAAGGGGCTGGAGTGGCCGCTGGTGGCGGTGGCCGGCGTCAACGAGGAGGATTTTCCCCACTACAGCCGGGACAATCCGCTCTCCGATGCCCGACTGGAGGAGGAGCGACGGCTTTTCTACGTGGCGATCACCCGCGCCCAGGAGCGGCTGTTGCTTCTTCACGACGCAGGTGCCCATCGCCCCAGCCGCTTCATTGCCGAAAGTGGCTGGGCCGATAGCGTGCGCGTGGCCAAGGCGCTGGCCGAGCCATCGCCGCCGCAGGTAGCGCTTGCGGTGACACGCCCTGCCTTGGTCGAGCGCTACCTGACGCGGCTCGGGCGCGAGGACATCATCCTGCGCGCCGAGGCGGTCAACGAACCCCGTGCAGGGTACGCCTCGGGCGCCGATTTCTACCCCGGACAGCGCCTGATGCACGACGTGTTCGGCGAAGGCGAGGTGGCGGCGGTGGAGGGCAATCCGGCGGATCCGGTGATCGACGTGCGCTTCGTTCAGGCCGGGCGACGCCGGCTGATCGCCAGCCGCGCGCCGATCACGTCGCTGGATCCGGTCAAGCCCGCCTGACGACGGGCACGACGCCTTCTACATGTTGGGGTAGTTGGGGCCACCGCCGCCTTCCGGCGCCACCCAGGTGATGTTCTGGGCCGGGTCCTTGATGTCGCAGGTCTTGCAGTGCACGCAGTTCTGGAAGTTGATCTGAAAGCGCGGCTTGCCCTGATCGTCTTCCACCACTTCGTAGACCCCGGCCGGGCAGTAGCGCTGCGCGGGCTCGGCGTACTTGGGCAGGTTGTGCTCGATGGGAATCGACGGGTCGGTGAGCTTGAGGTGGCAGGGCTGATCCTCCTCGTGGTTGGTGTTGGAGAGAAACACCGAGGAGGACTTGTCGAAAGAGAGCTTGCCATCGGGTTTGGGATAGTCGATCTTCTCGAACTTGTCGGCGGGCTGCAGAGCGCCGTGGTCGGTGGTGGTGTCGTGCAGTGTCGGCAGCTTGTTGCCGATGAGCTGGTTGACGAAGTTGTACGCGCCGCCGCCGACGTTACCATACTTGTGCATTGCCGGGCCGAAGCTCGCGTTCTCCTTGAGCTCCTGATACGCCCAGCTCGACTCCCACTTCTGGTTGAAACTGGAAAGTTCCGCGCCGCCTTCGTCGCCACCCTTGATCGCATCATAAACGCTCTCGGCGGCCACCAGGCCCGACTTCATCGCGGTGTGAATGCCCTTGATCTTGGCGAAGTTGAGCGTGCCCGCGTCGCAGCCGATCAGGAGCCCGCCGGGAAAGGTCATCTTGGGTAGGCAGTTGAAGCCGCCTTTGGTGATGGCGCGCGCGCCGTAGGCGACGCGCTTGCCGCCTTCGAGATACTGACGCAGCACCGGGTGGTGCTTCATGCGCTGGAACTCGTCGAAAGGCGAAAGCCAGGGATTCCTGTAGCCCAGATCCATGATCAGCCCGACCACCACCTGCTGGTTCTCGGCATGGTAGAGAAACCAGCCGCCGTGGGTATCGGCTTCGAGCGGCCAGCCGGAGCCGTGAACCACCAGACCCGGCTCGTGCTTGTCCGCGGGCACGTCCCACAGCTCCTTCAGGCCGATGCCGTAGTGCTGCGGGTCGCGGCCCTCGTCGAGGGAGAACTCGCGGATCAGGCGCTTGCCCAGATGCCCGCGGGAGCCTTCGGCGAACAGCGTGTACTTGGCGCGAAGCTCCATGCCCGGCATGTGGCCATCCTTGGGCGTGCCGTCGGCGGCCACCCCCATGTCGCCGATCAGGATGCCGCGCACCGCGCCGTCCTCGACGATCACGTCCTGGGCGGCGAAACCCGGGAAGATCTCGACGCCGAGGTCTTCCGCCTGCTCGGCGAGCCAGCGACACAGGTTGCCCGCACTGATCACGTAGCGGGTCTGGTCGCCGCCGGTGTTGTGCATGCTCTTCGGCACCAGCGCGTGGGGCAGCTTGCGCGCGTTCTCACCATCCTTCAAGAGGTAGAGGTCGTCGCGGGTGGCGGGAGTGTTCAGCGGGGCGCCGCGCTCCTTCCAGTCGGGAAAGAGCTCATCAAGTGCGCGCGGCTCGAGCACGGCACCGGACAGGATATGGGCCCCCACCTCGGAGCCTTTCTCCACGACGCAGACGGTCAATTCCTGGCCCGCCTCGTTGGCTTGCTGCATCAGTCGGCAGGCGGCCGACAGGCCCGAAGGCCCCGCGCCGACGATGACCACATCCATTTCCATGACATCGCGCTCTGCGTTTTCCACGGTCTCTCCTTATTCTCGTAAGTACCGTGTCTTATAAAAACACGAACTTAATACTAAACGGTCGTTTGCTTCTGGTTATGCCTCATGATAGGCATAATACCCGTCCCGGGTCATTTCTACGATGGTGTCAGGGCGTTATCGCCCCGTTTTGGGCGCCTTTCGCCGCCGCCGGATTTGCTGAGGCAAAAGCGCTATAGTGTTGCTAGCCGCACGAGCGAGAGGGCTGTGCCCGTCAAGACAAGGCTTCTGATCAGCCAAGCGAGGAAACCATGAAAGTATTAGTCGCGGTGAAACGCGTCATCGACTACAACGTCAAGATCCGCGTCAAGGCGGATCACTCCGACGTGGATCTCACCAACGTCAAGATGGCCATGAACCCCTTCTGCGAGATCGCCGTGGAAGAGGCGGTACGCTTGAAGGAGAAGGGCGTGGCGACGGAAGTGATCGCCGTGAGCGTCGGCCCCAAGGCCGCCCAGGAACAGCTGCGCACGGCACTTGCGCTCGGCGCCGACCGCGCGATCCAGATCGAGACCGACGAGCGCGTCGAGTCGCTCGCCGTGGCCAAGCTCCTGGCGAAGGTGGTGGAAGAAGAGCAGCCGGGGCTGGTGATCCTCGGCAAGCAGGCGATCGACACCGACAACAACCAGACCGGCCAGATGCTCGCCGCGCTGACCCACATGGGCCAGGGCACCTTCGCCTCGAAGGTGGAGGTCGACGGTGATCGCGTCAGCGTCACCCGCGAGATCGACGGCGGCCTGCAGACCGTGTCACTCGCGCTTCCGGCGATCGTCACCACGGACCTGCGCCTCAACGAGCCGCGCTACGCCAAGCTTCCGGACATCATGAAGGCCAAGAAGAAGCCGCTGGACGTCAAGACCCCGGCGGACTACGGCGTCGAGGTGGCGTCCCGTGTGAGCCTGATCAAGGTCGAGACGCCCGCCGAGCGCAAGGGCGGCGTGAAGGTGGCCTCAGTGGACGAGCTGGTCGACAAGTTGAAAAACGAAGCCAAGGTGCTTTGATTTCCCGGCCCAGTGATCGCCTCTTTCACCCGTATTCAAGGAGTTTCTCATGAGCATTCTGGTTCTGGCCGACGTTCACGACGGCCACCTGCTTGACACCACCGCCCACGTGGTGGCCGCCGCCCGCGAGATCGGCGGCGATATCGACGTACTGGTCGCCGGCGAAGGCGTCCAGGCCGCCGCAGACGCCGCCGCCAAACTCGACGGCGTCACCCGCGTTCGCCTCGCGGATCACAGCGTCTACGCCCACCAGCTCGCCGAGCCGCTGGGCGCGCTTCTGGTCGAGCTCGCCGGCGACTATACCCATGTGCTTGCCAGCGCCTCGACCACCGGCAAGAACGTGCTGCCGCGCGTGGCCGCGCTCAAGGACGTCAGTCAGATTTCCGAGGTGCTGGCCATCGACAGCGCCGACACCTTCAAGCGCCCGATCTACGCCGGCAACGCCATCGCCACGGTGAAAAGCGATGACGCGCTCAAGGTGATGACCGTACGCACCACGGCGTTCGATGCGGTCGGGCACGTCGGCAGCGCCGCGATCGAGGCCCTCGACACCGTGGTCGAGAACGCCCAGTCGCAGTTCGTCGGTCAAGAGCTTGCGGCCTCGGACCGCCCGGAACTGGGCGGGGCGAAGGTGGTGATCTCCGGCGGTCGCGGCATGGGCAACGGCGACAACTTCAGGCTGCTCGACGCCATCGCCGACAAGCTCGGCGCGGCGGTGGGCGCCTCGCGGGCGGCGGTGGACGCGGGGTTCGTGCCCAACGACATGCAGGTGGGGCAGACCGGCAAGATCGTGGCGCCGGATCTCTACATCGCGGTGGGTATCTCGGGGGCCATCCAGCACCTGGCGGGGATGAAGGACTCGAAGGTGATCGTGGCGATCAACAAGGACGAGGAAGCGCCGATCTTCCAGGTCGCGGACTACGGGCTGGTGGGGGATCTGTTCGAGATCCTGCCGGCGCTCGAGAGCAAGCTGTGATGGCGTGTCCTGCACCGGCCCTGTCTGGGTATTCGCCGAGGCGGCGATTCTTGGCTAGAGTGCAGGGCACGCAGCACCGAAAGGCGTTGACGTTTTAGGTAAAAATCCGCAGCAGCGGTTGAAAAGAGGTAGGGGTGACCGCACCTACTTCGATTGAACACCGACAGTCACTCAAGGAGACGATGACATGGCACATACACTGCCTGAACTGCCCTACGCTTATGACGCGCTCGAGCCGAGCATCGATGCGATGACCATGGAAATCCACCATTCGCGTCACCACAACACCTACGTCACCAACCTCAACGGCACGCTCGAAGGCACCGGTCTCGAGGACCTGGCGATCGAAGAGCTGGTTTCCAACCTCGACCGCGTACCGGAAGCCAAGCGTCAGGCCGTGATCAACAATGGTGGCGGCCACGTCAACCACTCCATGTTCTGGCAAATGATGTCGCCCAACGGCGGCGGCCAGCCCCAGGGTGACGTCGCCAAGGCGATCGACAGCGAGCTGGGTGGCGTCGATACCTTCAAGGAAGAGTTCAAGAAAGCCGCGACCGGTCGCTTCGGCAGCGGCTGGGCGTGGCTCTCCGTCACTCCCGAGAAGAAGCTCGTGGTCGAGAACACCCTGAACCAGGATAGCCCTCTGATGCATGGCAACACGCCGATCCTGGGTCTGGACGTGTGGGAACACGCCTACTACCTGAAGTACCAGAACAAGCGCCCCGATTACGTCGCCGCCTTCTTCGACGTCGTCAATTGGGAAGAGGTCGAGCGTCGCTACCAGGCCGCTATCGCCTGATAGCCCTGCTCTCGCCTTCGAAAGCCCGGCCAATCGGCCGGGCTTTTTCATGTCTCGAGGTTGGTGAGCGAGCTGTTCAAAAGCCTTTGTCGACGACCCCGCGCGGCGCTCGTCGCACGTATGGGTGTATCGGCTCGGTCTTTCGTGTCGGGCGAAATTTTTTGCCTTCATGTACGAAGTGGATAACTTTCATCGGCGATTCATCGAGCGCCGCAACGGCGTTTCAGGGCGTTGAATGCATGCCGAAAACGCTGGTTTTCATCCTCGAATCGGTGCGCGCCCCCGTGGCGTCGCTGGGCATTGTTTGTCAATAAGCTGTGGATGAAAAAATACTATATATGCTTGAATTGATTTTGCCGTGGTCTATATATAGTATTCGTAGTGTCTTTTAAGAGGGTGGGGCACTACATGTGCTCTAGCCTAAAAACGCCGCTATGAAAAGGAAAAAGTAGCCATGGCCATCCAAATCTACAGCAAGCCCGCCTGCGTCCAGTGCACCGCTACTTATCGTGCCATGGACAAGCAGGGTATCGAATACACGGTGATCGACATTACCGCCGAAGACGGTGCCCAGGCGCAGGTCGAGGCGCTGGGCTATCGCCAGCTGCCGGTCGTGGTGGCAGGCGAAGATCACTGGTCGGGCTTTCGCCCGGATCGTATCCAGGCGCTCGCCTGATCCATCGCCATGCTGACGGACGCGCACGCACCGTTGGCTGGCACGCTGGTGTACTTTTCCACCAAGTCAGGCAACACCCATCGTTTCGTCGAGAAGCTGGGGCTTGAAGCGCGAAGGCTGCCGATCGGTCGCGACGAGCCGACACCGCGCATCGAAGCCCCTTACGTGCTGATCACGCCGACCTACGGCGGGGGCGGGGCCCGAGGCGCAGTCCCGATCCAGGTGATCCGCTTCTTGAACGACGAGCATAACCGACACCTCATTCGAGGCGTCATTGCCGCAGGCAATACCAATTTTGGCGAGGCATACGGGCTGGCCGGGCGCATCATTGCGCAGAAATGCCAGGTGCCGCTGCTGTATCGATTCGAGCTTTTGGGCACCGACGATGACGTCGCCAGGGTTCGCAAAGGAGTAGAAGAGTTTTGGAAACGACAAACGTAGTCACGACAAGCCTGGCCGACACCAAGAAGCCGGCGGCGGAGAAGGCGCAGGCGCGTACGCTCGATTACCACGCCCTCAACGCCATGCTGAACCTGTATGGTGCCAACGGCGAGCTCCAGCTCGACAAGGATCGCGAAGCGGCGCGCCAGTACTTCCTGCAGCACGTCAACCAGAACACGGTCTTCTTCCACTCGCTCGAGGAGAAGCTCGACTACCTGGTGGAAGAGGGCTACTACGAGGCCGAAGTGCTCGAGCAGTACACGCCGGCTTTCGTCAAGGCGCTGTTCGAGCAGGCCTACGCCTTCAAGTTCCGCTTCCCGAGCTTTCTGGGCGCCTTCAAGTACTACACCAGCTACACGCTCAAGACCTTCGATGGCAAGCGCTACCTCGAGCGCTACGAGGATCGCGTGTGCATGGTCGCGCTCACCCTCGCTCGCGGCGAGGAGCAGCTTGCCAAGTCGCTGGTCGACGAGATCATCACCGGGCGCTTCCAGCCGGCCACGCCGACGTTTTTGAACTGCGGCAAGCAGCAGCGTGGCGAGCTGGTGTCGTGCTTTCTGCTGCGTATCGAAGACAACATGGAGTCGATCGGCCGCTCGATCAACTCGGCGCTGCAGCTCTCCAAGCGCGGCGGCGGCGTGGCGTTTCTGCTGAGCAACATTCGTGAGTCCGGCGCGCCGATCAAGCGCATCGAGAACCAGTCCTCCGGCATCATTCCGATCATGAAGCTCTTGGAAGACGCCTTCTCCTACGCCAACCAGCTCGGCGCGCGCCAGGGCGCGGGCGCGGTGTACCTCAACGCCCACCACCCGGACATCCTGCGCTTTCTCGATACCAAGCGCGAGAACGCCGACGAGAAGATCCGCATCAAGACGCTGTCGCTGGGCGTGACGATTCCGGACATCACGTTTGAACTCGCCAAGCGCAACGAGGACATGTACCTGTTCTCTCCCTACGATGTGGAGCGGGTCTACGGCAAGCCCTTCGGCGACATCAGCGTCACCGAGCACTACCACGAGATGGTCGCGGACGCGCGCATTCGCAAGCAGAAGATCAACGCACGCGCCTTCTTCCAGACGCTCGCCGAGCTGCAGTTCGAATCCGGCTACCCCTACATCATGTTCGAGGACACGGTGAACCGGGCCAACCCGATCGCCGGCCGGATCAATATGAGCAATCTGTGCTCCGAGATCCTGCAGGTCAATACGCCGACCGAGTACGATGAAAGCCTGAACTACAGCAAGGTCGGTCAGGATATCTCCTGCAACCTGGGCTCGATGAACATCGCCAAGGTCATGGACTCCGGGGACATCGCCACCAGCGTCGACATCGCGATTCGCGGCCTCACCGCCGTCTCCGAAATGAGCAATCTGAAGAGCGTGCCGTCGATCGCCGAAGGCAACGCCAAGTCCCGCGCCATCGGTCTTGGTCAGATGAACCTGCACGGCTTCCTCGCCCGCGAGCACATCTACTACGGCAGTGAAGAGGGGCTCGATTTCACCAACCTCTACTTCTACTGCGTGGCGTTTCACGCCATTCGCGCCTCGAATCAATTGGCCATCGAGCGCGGCGACACCTTCGCGGGCTTCAAGGATTCCACCTACGCGTCGGGCACGTTCTTCGACAAGTACACCGATGAGGCGTGGCTGCCGAAGACCGAGAAGGTGCGCGGACTGTTCGAGCGCAGCGGCATCGCGCTTCCGACCCAGGCCGACTGGGAAGAGCTCAAGGCCTCGGTGATGGCTCACGGCCTCTACAACCGCAACCTGCAGGCGGTGCCGCCGACCGGTTCGATCTCCTACATCAACCACTCCACCTCGAGCATCCATCCGGTGGCGGCGAAGATCGAGATCCGCAAGGAAGGCAAGCTCGGCCGTGTCTACTACCCGGCGCCTTTCTTGAACGAAGAGAACTTCGATTACTTCCAGGACGCCTACGAGATCGGCCCGGAAAAGATCATCGATACCTACGCCGAGGCGTCCAAGCACGTCGACCAGGGGCTGTCGCTGACGCTGTTCTTCCCGGACACCGCCACCACCCGGGACATCAACAAGGCGCAGATCCACGCTTGGCGCAAGGGTATCAAGACGCTCTACTACATCCGTCTTCGCCAGAGTGCCCTGGAGGGTACCGAAGTGGAAGGCTGCGTTTCCTGCACGCTGTAACATCGCAACGACTTGAGAGATTCATGGGATGACCACTACGCAACGCTTATCACGGGTCGATGCCGTCAACTGGAACCGCCTTCAGGATGACAAGGACCTGGAGGTCTGGAACCGCCTGACCAGCAACTTCTGGCTGCCGGAAAAGGTGCCGCTTTCCAACGACATCCAGTCCTGGAATACGCTGACCCAGCAGGAGAAGCAGCTGACCATCCGCGTGTTCACCGGGCTCACGCTGCTGGACACCATCCAGAGCAGCGTCGGCGCGCCGGTGCTGATGGAAGACGCACGCACGCCTCACGAGGAAGCGGTGTACACCAACATCGCCTTCATGGAATCGGTGCATGCGCGCTCCTACAGCTCGATCTTCTCGACGCTTTGTACCACGCGTGACGTCGACGACGCCTTCCGCTGGAGCGAGGAGAACCCGACGCTGCAGGCGAAATCCGAGCTGATCCTCGAACGCTACCGTTCCGAAGATCCTCTGATGCGCAAGGTGGCGAGCGTCTTCCTCGAGTCGTTTCTGTTCTACTCGGGCTTCTATCTGCCGATGTACTGGTCGAGCCACGCCAAGCTGACCAACACGGCGGACCTGATTCGCCTGATCATTCGCGACGAGGCGGTGCACGGCTACTACATCGGCTACAAGTTCCAGCAGGCGCTCAACGAGGCAACCCCAGAGCGTCGCCAACAGGTCAAGGACTACGCCTACGAGCTGCTGCTGGAGCTCTACGACAACGAGGTGCGCTACACCGAGTCGCTTTATGATGCGGTGGGTCTCACCGAAGACGTCAAGAAGTTCCTGCACTACAACGCCAACAAGGCGTTGATGAACCTGGGCTTCGAGCCGCTGTTCCCGAGCAGCGTCACCGACGTCGACCCGACCATCATGGCCGCGCTGTCACCGAGCGCCGACGAGAACCACGACTTCTTCTCGGGTTCGGGTTCCTCCTACGTGATCGGCAAGGCGGTGGCCACCGAAGACGACGACTGGGCGTTCTAGCATGATGGTCGCAAGCGACGCCCCGCTTCAGACGCTGCGCATCGCCGCGGCGATCGTCGTGAACGCGAAGGGCGAGCTTCTGCTGGTGCGCAAGCGCGGTACGCGCTATTTCATGCAGCCCGGCGGCAAGATCGAGCCCGGCGAGCCAGCCCGCGAGGCGCTGGCGCGCGAAATCGAGGAGGAGCTCGGTGCACGCGTGGTGCCGTCTCGCCTTGCGTACGTCACGCGGGTCGAAATCGAGGCGGCCAACGAGGCGAACACGCTGATCGACGCCGAACTCTTTCGCCTGACGCTCGATGAGCGCGTCGAGGCGGCGGCGGAGATCGCGGAAGCGGTGTGGGTGGCGCCAGGGCAAGCCCTGACACTCGAGCTTGCACCACTGACGCGCGAACACGTTCTGCCGCTCACACTCGACTGAAGCGGCTCGGCGCCGGTGTCTCGTCGCTTGAAAGTCTGCTAGGCTACGCGCCTGCCCATCGACGGGCAGGCGCTTTTGCGTTTGAAACGAATCCTCAAGCCATTGATAGCGATATGTGATCCCTGGTATGGATCACCACTGCGCTCAAGGAACATCCGAATGCCCATTGTGACCCTGCCCGACGGCAGTCAACGACCCTTCGACGAACCGCTTTCCATCATGCAGCTTGCCGAGTCCATTGGCCCTGGTTTGGCCAAGGCGTGCGTTGCCGGAAAGATAGACGGTGTGCTGGTCGATGCCGCCGACATGATCGAACACGACGCGGACGTGGCGATCATCACCGCCCGCGACCCGGAAGGCGTCGAGATCATTCGCCACTCCTGTGCGCACTTGATCGGGCATGCGGTGAAACAGCTCTACCCGGACGCCAAGATGGCGATCGGTCCGGTGATCGAGAACGGCTTCTACTACGATATCGACTTCGGTCGTTCGGTCACGCCGGAGGACATGGAGGCGATCGAGAAGCGCATGCAGGCGCTGATCGACCAGGAGTACGACGTGGTGCGCGAGTACGTGGATCGCGACAAGGCCATGGCGACCTTCGACAGCCGCGAGGAGCCGTACAAGCAGGAGATCATTCGCGACATCCCCGAAGGCGCCACCATTCGGTTGTACCACCACGAAGAGTACACCGACATGTGCCGGGGCCCGCACGTGCCCAACACCCGCCACCTGAAGGCCTTCAAGCTGACCAAGCTGGCCGGTGCCTACTGGCGGGCGGACGCCTCCAACGCGATGCTCACGCGCATCTACGGCACCGCCTGGGGCGACAAGAAGCAGCTCAAGGCGTACATGAAGCGCCTCGAGGAGGCGGAGAAGCGCGATCACCGCAAGCTTGCGCGCAAGCTCGACCTGTTCCACATGCAGGAAGAGGCGCCGGGCATGATCTTCTGGCACCCCAACGGCTGGGCGCTGTGGCAGCAGGTCGAGCAGTACATGCGCGGCGTCTACAAGGCCGGTGGCTATCAGGAGATTCGCTGCCCGCAGATCATGGACGTGTCGCTGTGGAAGAAGTCCGGCCACTGGGACAACTACGCAGACGGCATGTTCTTCACCGAGTCGGAGAAGCGCGAATACGCACTCAAGCCGATGAACTGCCCGGGCCACGTCCAGGTGTTCAACTCCGGGCTTCGCAGCTACCGGGAGCTTCCGGTGCGCTTCGGCGAGTTCGGCGGCTGCCATCGCAACGAGCCCTCGGGCGCGCTGCACGGCATCATGCGCGTGCGCGCCTTCACCCAGGACGACGGTCACGTCTTCTGCACCGAAGCCCAGGTCGAGCCGGAGGTCACGAGCTTCCATCGTCAGGCGCTCAAGGTCTATCACGACTTCGGCTTCGAGGACATCGCGATCAAGATCGCCCTGCGTCCGGAAAAGCGCATCGGCAGCGACGACGTGTGGGACCGCGCCGAAGAGGCACTGCGCGGCGCCTTGAAAGCGTGTGATGTGGAGTGGCAGGAACTTCCCGGCGAAGGTGCGTTCTACGGACCCAAGATCGAGTACCACATGAAGGATTGCCTGGGCCGCGAATGGCAGGTCGGCACCATGCAGGTCGATTTCATGATGCCCGAGCGGCTCGGTGCCCAGTACGTGACCGAAGAGGGCGAGCGCAAGCCGCCGGTCATGCTGCACCGTGCGATCGTCGGCTCCATGGAGCGCTTCATCGGCATCCTGATTGAACACTATGCCGGTGCCATGCCATTATGGCTGGCGCCCGAGCAGGTCGTGATCATGAATATCACCGATTCTCAGCGCGATTATGCGCTCGAATTGGAGAATCGCCTGCAAAAAAGCGGTCTTCGCGTCAAGGCAGACTTGAGGAACGAGAAGATCGGCTTTAAAATCCGTGAGCATACGTTACAGAAAATTCCCTATCTTCTTGTGGTCGGAGATAAGGAAGTCGAAGCTGACTCAGTGGCCGTGCGAACTCGCAGCGGCGAAAACCTCGGCACCATGACCGTCGATGAGTTCATCGAACGCGCCACTGCCGAGAGAGCAGCCCTGGCGACATCGTCAATTGCCTAAGGAGACAGAGCAATCAAGCGAAGCAATCCGCGCGGGCGTCCAGCAGACAAACGCCCACCAATGAACGAGCGTATTACCGAAGAAGAAGTACGTCTGATCGACGCCGAAGGTGAGCAGTTGGGTGTGGTGCCCACCACCGAAGCGTTGGAGCGTGCTGAAGCTGCCGGTCTCGACCTCGTGCAAATTTCCAATGCCGATCCGATCGTCTGCAAGATCATGGATTACGGCAAGTTCGTTTTTGAGACGAAGAAGCAGAAAGCGGCTCAAAAGAAAAAGCAAAAGCAAATCCAGGTCAAGGAAGTCAAATTCCGTCCTGGCACCGACGAAGGCGATTATCAGGTGAAACTCAAGAACCTGATCCGCTTTCTCGAAGGTGGTGACAAGGGCAAGGTCACATTGCGTTTTCGCGGTCGCGAAATGGCGCACCAGGACATCGGCCGCAAGCTGATGGAACGGATCGCCGCTGACCTCGAAGAGATCGGTTCGGTGGAATCCTTCCCGAAAATGGAAGGCCGCCAGATGATCATGATTCTTGCCCCCAAAAAGAAGTGATCCAGCGGCGAGTTCAACGGGTCAGCGCTTGGCGCTGACCGGCCCTGGGTTTTCTAAAAAACATCGAGCGGAGTTTTTCTCATGCCGAAAATCAAGAGCAACAGCGGCGCGGCCAAGCGCTTCAAGAAGACGGCTAACGGCTTCAAGCACAAGCAGTCTTTCCGTAGTCACATCCTGACCAAGAAATCGACCAAGCGTAAGCGTCAGCTTCGCGGCATGAAGCAGATCCACGCGTCCGACAAGGCGCTGATCCAGCGCATGCTGCCGAACCTGTAAGTCGTTTTCGAAATCTATATCGTCAGGAGTAAGTCATGACTCGAGTCAAGCGTGGCGTAGTCGCCCGTCGTCGTCACAAGAAAGTACTGAAGCAGGCCAAGGGTTACTACGGTGCCCGTTCGCGCGTTTTCCGCGTGGCCAAGCAGGCCGTCATCAAGGCCGGTCAGTACGCCTACCGTGACCGTCGTAACCGTAAGCGCCAGTTCCGCGCCCTGTGGATCCAGCGTATCAACGCCGGTGCGCGCATCAACGGTATGTCCTACAGCCGTTTCGTTGGTGGTCTGAAGAAGGCCGGCATCGAAATCGACCGTAAAGTATTGGCCGATCTGGCGGTACACGAGAAAGCAGCTTTTGCTGCCATCGTGGAAAAAGCCAAGGCTGCCCAATAAGGTTTCAAGCCTTTCGTTGGCTTAAAACCGTGAGGTCATTGTAAAGTGACCCGAGCAGGGGAAGAGCAGCCGCTCTTCCCCTGTTTTTTTGTGATGATGCCATGTTGAGCACCTCTCAGGGCCGTGTCTTAAAAGACGTGGCCCGCGCGTCGCGCCCGATATGGGTGCCACGGCGCTTGCGGGCCAGGGCGTTTAAAACGCTGCCTTGCAGTAATGAATAGTTGTAAAAAATCGCTTAATTCGGAGTGTAATGGATGGATCACCTGCCTACGCTGGTATCCGAGGCGCGCGAGGCCATTCAGGCCGCGCAGAGCGTCGCGGCGCTGGATGAGTTGCGAGTTCGCTATCTGGGCAAGAAGGGCGAGGTCACCGCGCTGCTCAAGGGGCTCGGCAAGCTTTCCGCCGAAGAGCGTCCGGCAGCCGGCGAGCGCATCAACCAGGCCAAGCAGACATTGGCCGGCGAGATCGACACCCGGCGCGCCGCGCTTGAAAGCGAGGTGCTGAACCAGCGCCTGGCAGCGGAGAAGATCGACGTGACGCTGCCCGGTCGCCACCAGGCCGGCGGTGGCCTGCACCCGGTCACGCGCACTCTCGAGCGCATCGAGAACCTCTTCACGCGCATCGGTTACGATGTCGCGGTCGGTCCGGAGATCGAGGACGACTACCACAACTTCGAGGCGCTCAACATTCCCGCCCATCACCCGGCGCGCGGCATGGCGGACACCTTCTACTTCGACGCCACGCGGCTTCTGCGTACCCATACGTCGCCGGTGCAGGTGCGCACCATGAAGGAGAGCGAGCCGCCGATTCGCATCGTCTGCCCGGGGCGGGTCTACCGCAGCGACTCGGATTTGACCCACACGCCGATGTTCCATCAGGTCGAGGGGTTGCTGGTCGATGAGGGGGTCAGCTTTGCCGATCTCAAGGGCACCATCGAAGATTTCCTGCAGGCGTTCTTCGAGCGCGACGATCTCGACGTGCGTTTTCGCCCCTCCTACTTTCCCTTCACCGAGCCTTCCGCCGAAGTCGACATCCAGTGCGTGATGTGCAGCGGCAAGGGGTGCCGGGTCTGCTCGCACAGCGGCTGGCTCGAAGTGATGGGGTGCGGCATGGTGCACCCGGAAGTCTTCAAGCACTCCGGTATCGACACCGAGCGCTTCACCGGCTTCGCCTTCGGCATGGGGGCCGAGCGCCTGGCCATGCTGCGCTACGGCGTCAATGACCTGCGCCTGTTCTTCGAAAACGATCTGCGCTTTCTGCGCCAGTTCGCCTAACCACGCCGCCAGACACAGGAACGAGCATGAAATTTTCAGAACAGTGGCTGCGTGAGTGGGTCTCGCCGACACTCGAGACCCAGGCGCTGGCCGACCAGATCACCATGGCGGGCCTCGAGGTCGACGCCGTCGAGCCCGTCGCCTCAGCTTTCCAGGGCGTGGTCGTGGCCGAAGTGATCGCCAAAGAGCCGCATCCGGATGCCGACAAGCTCAACGTCTGCCGCGTCAACGACGGTACGGGCGAAGTGCAGGTGGTGTGCGGCGCGCGCAACGTGGCCATCGGCCAGCGCGTGCCCTTCGCCCAGGTGGGCGGCGTGCTGCCCGGCGACTTCAAGATCAAGAAGGCGAAGCTTCGCGGCGTCGAGTCCTTCGGCATGATCTGCTCCGCCTCGGAGCTGGGCCTCGAGGAGGAGACCTCCGAGGGCATCTTGGTGCTGCCCGTCGACGCCCCGGTCGGTACCAGCGTACGCGACTACCTGCTGCTGGACGACGCCACCATCGAGGTTGACCTGACGCCCAATCGCGGTGACTGCCTGAGCGTGAAGGGGTTGGCGCGCGAAGTGGGCGTGCTCAACCGCCTGCCGGTCGCGTCGCCGTCGCTCGCGCCGGTTGCCCCGGCGAGCGATCGCCGCTTCCCGGTGCGCATCGACGCCGCCGAGCAGTGCCCGCGCTACGTCTCTCGGGTCATCGACGAGGTCGATCTCACCCGGCCGACACCGTTGTGGATGGTCGAGCGTCTGCGGCGCAGCGGCGTGCGCGCCATCGACCCGGCGGTGGATGTCACCAACTACGTCATGCTGGAGCTCGGCCAGCCGCTGCACGCCTTCGATCTCGACAATCTCCAAGGGGGCATCGAGGTGCGCATGGCCGGGGAGGGCGAGCGCCTGACCCTGCTGGACGGCCAGGACGTGGCGCTACGCACCGACACGCTGGTGATCGCCGATGCCTCCGGGCCGCTCGCCATGGCGGGCATCATGGGCGGCGAAGCCTCCGGGGTGAGCGACACCACACGCAGCCTGTTTCTCGAGGTCGCCTATTTCACGCCGCTGGCCATCGCCGGCAAGGCGCGCTCCTACGGGCTGCACACCGATGCCTCGCACCGTTTCGAGCGCGGCGTCGACCCGGCATTGACGCTCGACGCCATCGAGCGGGCGACCCAGCTGCTGATGGAGATCTGCGGCGGCGTGCCGGGGCCGGTCTGCACCAGCGAAAGCGAGGCACATCTGCCCACGGAGCGTGTCATCACGCTGCGCAAGGCGCGCCTGGCCCAGGCGCTCTCCAAGACGCTGGCCGACGATGACGTCGCCGACATTCTCGATCGCCTCGGCATGACCGCCGAGCGCGTCGAGGAGGGCTTTCGCGTCACGGCGCCGAGCTGGCGCTTCGATATCGCCATCGAAGAGGATCTGATCGAGGAAATCGCTCGCATCCACGGCTACAACAACCTGCCGGTCCGGCGTCCGGCGGCGCGACTGGCGCTTCGCCCGGCGAACGAGGCTAGGCTGACCCAGGCCCGGCTGCGCAACCAGATGGTCGCGCGCGGCTACCAAGAAGCGGTGACCTACAGCTTCGTCGCGCCGGAGCTGCAAAAGGCGCTCCTGCCCGAGGCGGTATCGCCGGTACTGGCCAACCCCATTTCGGCGGATCTGTCGGTGATGCGGGCCAGTCTTTTCCCGGGGCTGGTACGCGCCCTCGAGCACAACCTCAATCGCCAGCAGACCCGGGTACGTCTGTTCGAGACCGGGCTGGTGTTCGAAGGCGAACTCGACGCCCTCGTCCAGACGCCAATGATGGGGGCGCTGGCCTGCGGCTCGCGCGAAGTGGAGGGCTGGAGCAGCGCCAAGGACGCGATCGACTTCTTCGATCTGAAGGGTGATCTCGAGAGCCTTCTCGCGCTCGGCGGCAACCCCGGCGCCTGGCGCTTCGAGCCCGCCGAACATCCGGCGCTGCATCCGGGTCAGAGCGCGCGGATTGTGCATCACGACCGTCCTGCCGGCTGGATCGGCACGCTCCACCCGAAGGTACGCGCCGAGCTGGGTCTCAAGGCCGATGCGGTGCTTTTCGAGGTGCGCCTCGACGCGCTCGGCGATGGCGTGATTCCAGCCTTCGAGCCGCTGTCGCGCTACCCGGAAGTGCGTCGCGATCTCGCCTTCACGCTCAACGAGCAGGTGCCGGTGCAGTCGCTGCTGGATTGCGTGAAGCGTGAGGCGGGCGATCATCTGCAGGATCTCAAGCTGTTCGACGTCTACGCCGGCAAGGGCGTGGAGCCGGGTCAGAAGAGTATCGCCCTGGGCTTGACCTGGCAGCATCCATCGCGCACGCTAAATGATGATGAGATCAATGAGCGCGTGGATTCGATCGTGGCGCAGGCGAACGCCGTGCTGAACGCACGGTTGCGGGGCTGATGGACGCCGGCTGCGACTGACCTTTCGAGCAATGGGTTTGCGAACAAGGAGAGGCGTCATGGGGGCGTTGACCAAGGCGGAACTGGCAGAGCATCTACATACCGAGCTTGCGCTTTCCAAGCGCGAGGCCAAGGCGATGGTGGAGGCGTTTTTCGAGGAGATTCGCGCCTGCCTGCGCGAGAACGAGCAGGTCAAGCTGTCGGGCTTCGGCAATTTCGATCTGCGCGACAAGCGCGAGCGTCCCGGCCGTAACCCCAAGACCGGCGAGGAGATCCCGATCTCCGCCCGGCGGGTGGTGACCTTTCGGCCGGGCCAGAAGCTCAAGCAGCAGGTGGAGCACTACACCAGCACTCGGTAACGATTGGATGGCTCGAGTCCCTGGCCAGACTCATGATCGAGGCGCCCTGCGAAGGGCGCCTTTTTTATCGCGGTTCCACCGGCTGCGTGCGCCTGGTGAGTCGTGTTAATATCCGAGCGAATTCATCAACTATTTTGCAGGTTCAGCTCCTGCAAAGCGTTACAGGATACCGATGATGCCCAAGCTTTCGATTGTCGTGGGTACCATGTACGGCGGCGCACTGGATGTCGCCGAGCAGGTCAAGCCCTTGTTCGAGACCGCTGGCTACGATGTCGCTATCTTCGAGCAGCCGAGTCTCGAGGATCTCCAGGCGTGCGAACTTGCGCTGTTCTGCATCTCTACCACCGGCAGCGGCGACTTCCCCGGTAATATCGTGCCGTTCGTGCGCCGCCTGCGCGACGAGAGCCCGGCGCTGAACGCCATGCGCTACGGCATGATCGCCCTCGGTGACAGCTCCTACGGCGATACCTTCTGCGGCGCAGGGCGAGCGCTCGATGCGCTTTTGGAGGAGCTCGGAGCCCGGCGTCTGGGCGAGCGCCTGGAGGTCGATGCCATGGAAACGTTCATGGCCGACGACGCCGCCGTCCCATGGGCGGAGCAGTGGATCGACGAACACGCGTTGACGGTCGTCTGATGCAGACGGTCTCCGCCGAACGCGTCAGCGTCACGCTGGGTCTGTGCGTCGTGATGCTCTCCATCGTGCCGCGCTATCTCGCCGGTGGCCACCAGACGCACCTGACCATGCTGCTCATCGCTCTGGCGGTGGTCATCGGTGCAGCGGTGCTCCAGTGGCGTCTGCTGGCATCAACGCAGCGCGGCGCGCTGGCGGCGCTGCTCAAGCGTCTGGCCGTCATGATGCTGGCCGGCGCGGTGGTGATGGGCGCCTGGCATGCGCTGATGACCGACTGGATCAGCTGGCAGCGGTTCATCTCCCATGCCGCCACCTGCGGGTTGCTGCTTCACGCCGTGACCCTCGGGTGGCGCCGCAGCACCCAGCACTAGGGGAAAACGACAATTTCAGTGCCGGTGCCTTGTAATCGCCCGGCGCGCCCCCATCTTGCGAGCATGGTGCTTGCCACTGCACGCCGGGGTTCTTAAAATTGCTCCCTTGAACACCGAATACGCACTGAACATCAAGCAATCAACACAAAGCCCAGCCGCTAGAGGACAATTCATGCAAGTTTCTGTCGAGACGACCTCCCCCATCGAACGCCGTATCACCATCCAGGTACCGGCCGCCGACATCGACGAGGCCGTCAGCGCTCGCTTGAAAGACACCGCGAAGAACGTTCGCCTGAACGGTTTTCGCCAGGGCCGGGTACCCATGGACGTCGTTCGCCAGCGCTACGGCGCCAGCGTGCGCAACGAGGTCGTGGGCGAGGTGATGCGCGAGCGCTACGTGCGTGCGATCACCGATGAAGGACTCAACCCCGCCGGTTTCCCGAAGATCGAGCCGAAGGTCAACGAGGCGGGCAAGGATTTCGAATTCGTGGCGGTCATGGAAGGGTATCCGCAGGGCGAACTCAGCTCGATCGAGGGCACTGAAGTCGAGCGTCCGGTCGTGAGCGTCACCGATGCCGACGTCGACGAGATGATCGAGACGCTGCGCAAGCAGAACGCCGAATGGAAGGAAGACGACAAGGCCGCCGAAGACGGCGATCAGGTCACCATCGATTTCCAGGGCTTTTTGGGCGACGAGCCTTTCGAAGGCGGCAGTGCCGAAGGCCACGCGCTGGTGATCGGTTCCAACAGCTTCATCCCGGGCTTCGAGGAGCAGCTGATCGGTGCCAAGGCCGGTGAAGAGAAGACCCTGACCGTGACCTTCCCCGAGGACTACCAGGCCGAGCACCTGGCGGGCAAGGAAGCGACCTTCAAGGTCAAGGTCCACAAGGTCAGCACCCAGGCGCTGCCCGAGGTCGACCAGAGCTTCTTCGAGCGCTTCGGTATCGAGGACGGCGACGAGGCCAAGTTCCGCGCCGAGATCAAGAAGAACATGACCCGTGAAGCCTCCCAGGCGGTCGACAATCGCGTCAAGCAGCAGGTGCTCGACGCGCTGAAGAAGGCCAACGAGATCACCGTGCCGAGCGCGCTGGTCCAGCAGGAGACCGACGGCATGAAGCGCCAGGCTGCGCAGCAGTTCGGCCTCGGTGAAGACTTCGACGTCAGCCAGCTGCCCAACGAGCTGTTCGAGGAGCAGGCGCGTGGCCGCGTCCAGGTCGGCCTGCTGCTGGCCGAAGTGATCAAGACTCACGAGCTCGACGCCGACGACGCCGCGATCAAGGCCAAGGTCGAGGAGCTGGCCGAGCAGTACCAGGACCCGTCCGAAGTCGTCGACTACTACATGGGTAACGACGAGCTCAAGACCCAGGTCAAGTCCGCCATCCTCGAAGAGAAGGCGGTCGACAAGCTTCTCGAGCAGGCGACGGTCAAGGATGTCGAAATGACCTACCAGCAGGCGCTGGCCGCTGCCCAGCAGCAGGCAGAGCAGGGCGAAGGCGAAGAGTCCGAGGCCTGATCCAACGCGTGGCGCGCCCGGCGCGCCACTCTCTTACCGGACGCAAGGAATCACCCGAATGAGTGAGTTTGATATTCAAAACGCCGGCGGTTTGGTACCCATGGTGGTCGAGCAGAGCGCCAAGGGCGAACGCGCCTACGATATCTATTCGCGCCTTCTCAAGGAGCGCGTCATTTTCCTCGTCGGGCCGGTCGAAGATTACATGGCCAACCTGGTCGTGGCGCAAATGCTGTTCCTGGAGTCCGAGAATCCCGACAAGGATATCCATCTTTATATCAACTCGCCTGGTGGCTCGGTCACGGCAGGCATGTCGATCTACGACACCATGCAGTTCATCAAGCCGGACGTCTCGACCGTGTGTATCGGTCAGGCGGCGAGCATGGGCGCGCTTCTGCTGACCGCAGGTGCCGCGGGCAAGCGGTACTGCCTGCCCAACTCGCGCGTGATGATCCACCAGCCGCTCGGCGGCTACCAGGGTCAGGCATCGGACATCGAGATCCACACTCGGGAAATCCTCGGCATCCGCGAGAAGCTGAACCAGATTCTCGCCCACCATACGGGCCAGGATATCGAGAAAGTGGCGCGTGATACCGACCGCGACAATTTCATGAGCGCCGACAAGGCTCAAGAGTACGGCCTGATCGACGCAGTGCTGGATAAGCGCCCTACATCCTGATAGCGTTATCGGATTCCCGCTTTTCCAACGAGCTTTCAAGGCGGCGAGCGCCGCCGCAGCGATAGAGGTACGCCAATGGCCGACGGCAAAGGCAAGGACGAAGGTGGCAAGCTGCTCTACTGCTCGTTTTGTGGCAAGAACCAGAACGAAGTACGCAAGCTGATTGCCGGCCCGTCCGTATATATCTGCGATGAGTGTGTCGATCTGTGCAACGACATCATTCGCGAGGAAGTTCTCGAAGCCGATGCCGAGAGCGACGAGGAGCGTCTGCCTACGCCTCGCGAAATTCGCCATACCCTGGATGACTACGTCATTGGCCAGGACCGTGCCAAGATGGTGCTGTCGGTGGCGGTTTACAACCACTACAAGCGCCTGAAGAGCGACGTGCGCGATGGCGACGTGGAGCTGGGTAAATCCAATATCCTGCTGATTGGCCCGACCGGTAGCGGCAAAACGCTGCTGGCGGAAACCATGGCCAGGCTTCTGAACGTACCCTTCACTATCGCTGACGCGACCACGCTGACCGAAGCGGGCTACGTGGGCGAGGATGTCGAGAACATCATCCAGAAGCTGCTGCAGAAGTGCGACTACGATGTCGAGAAAGCCGAGCGCGGCATCGTCTACATCGACGAGATCGACAAGATCTCGCGCAAGTCGGACAACCCCTCGATCACCCGCGACGTGTCGGGCGAGGGCGTCCAGCAGGCGCTTCTGAAGCTGATCGAAGGCACCACCGCCTCGGTTCCGCCCCAAGGCGGGCGCAAGCACCCGCAGCAGGAGTTCGTGCAGGTCAACACTGCCAACATCCTGTTCATCGTGGGCGGCGCCTTCGCCGGGCTCGACAACGTCATTCGTGACCGCGCCGAGAAGGGCGGCATCGGCTTCAACGCCAGCGTCAAGAGCAAGGAGTCCTCGCGCGGCGTGGGTGAGGTGCTGGCCGGCGTCGAGCCGGAGGATCTGGTCAAGTTCGGCCTGATTCCGGAGTTCGTCGGTCGTCTGCCGGTGATCGCCACGCTCACCGAGCTGACCGAGGACGCGTTGATCCAGATCCTGACCGAGCCCAAGAACTCGCTGGTCAAGCAGTACGCCAAGCTCTTCGAGATGGAGGACGTGGCACTGGAGTTTCGCGAGGAGGCGCTGCGCGCCGTTGCCGCCAAGGCGATGGAGCGCAAGACCGGTGCTCGCGGCCTGCGCTCGATTCTCGAATCGGTGCTGCTCGACACCATGTACGAGATCCCCTCGCTCGAGGACGTCAGCAAGGTGGTCATCGACGAGTCGGTCATCGCGGGCGAAAGCCAGCCGCTTCTGATCTACTCCAACCAGCAGAAGGCTCGCGTCGACGGCACCGACGGCTAGTGCGCCTTTCGACCTGAGTGCTCGCAAAAGCCAATCCAAGGGGTCGCCTAGGCGACCCCTTGCCGTTGACTGAGCCGCGCCCGGGCCTGGCCGCTGCGCGAACCCGGGGCTCGGGTCATCGAGCCGCGTCTTCCATACTGTCAAGCGCTTTAAAGTGGTAACGCTTCACCAAGCGCTTCTCCGATTTTGAGGAACGTCTGCGATGCAGCAGAACGCCGATCAGACACAGTGTTTACCCATGTTGCCGCTGCGCGACGTGGTTGTTTACCCGCAAATGGTGATCCCGCTGTTCGTGGGTCGGGAAAAGTCCATCCAGGCACTCGAGGCCGCGATGGAGTCGGACAAGCGCGTTCTCCTGGTGGCCCAGCGCGAAGCCTCCCAGGACGAGCCGGACAACGACGATCTCTACCGCATGGGCACCGTGGCCGACATCATGCAGCTTCTGAAGCTGCCGGACGGCACGGTCAAGGTGCTGATCGAAGGCAACTTCCGCGCCGACGTGGTCGACATCGAGGAGAACGAGGCGGGCTATACCCAGGCACACCTGATCCCGCGCGAGAGCGAGCCGCTCACCTCGCGCGAGCAGGAGGCGCTGGTGCGCGTGCTGCTCAACCAATTCGAGCAGTACGTCAAGCTCTCCAAGAAGGTGCCCAACGAGGTGCTCAATTCGCTCTCCGGCATCGAGGACCCGAGCCGGCTGGTGGATACCATCTGCGCCCACCTGTCGCTGAAGATCGGCGACAAGCAGGAGCTTCTCGAGATGGATCGCGTGCGCGATCGCATCGAGCACCTGATGGCGTTGATCGAGTCGGAGATCGATCTTCTCCAGGTCGAGAAGCGCATCCGCTCTCGGGTCAAGGAGCAGATGGAGAAGACTCAGCGCGAGTACTATCTCAACGAGCAGATGAAGGCCATCCAGAAGGAGATGGGCGAGCTCGACGACGTGCCCAACGAGGCCGAGAAGTACGAGCGCGCCATCAAGGAATCCGGCATGCCCAAGGAGGCCGCCGAGAAAGCCACCCAGGAGCTTAACAAGCTCAAGATGATGGCGAGCAACTCGGCGGAAGCCACCGTGGTGCGCTCCTACCTCGACTGGCTAGTCGCCGTGCCCTGGAAAAAGCGTACCCGCGTCAAGCACGACCTGGTCAAGGCTCAGGAAGTGCTCGACGAGGATCACTATGGCCTTGAGGAGGTCAAGGCGCGCATTCTCGAATACCTCGCGGTGCAGAAGCGGGTCAAGAAGATGAAAGGGCCGGTGCTGTGCCTAGTCGGCCCGCCCGGGGTGGGCAAGACCTCTCTGGGACAGTCGATCGCCCGTGCCACCAATCGCAAGTACGTGCGCCTGGCGCTCGGCGGGGTGCGCGACGAGTCCGAGATTCGCGGCCACCGACGCACCTACATCGGCTCGCTTCCCGGCAAGCTGATGCAACGCATGGCCCGCGCCGAGGTCAAGAACCCGCTGTTTCTGCTCGACGAGGTCGACAAGCTCGGCATGGATCACCGGGGTGATCCCGCCTCGGCGCTGCTCGAGGTGCTCGACCCGGAACAGAACAGCAGCTTCAGCGATCACTACCTCGAGCTCGATTACGATCTCTCGGAGACGCTGTTCATCTGTACCGCCAACTCGATGAACATCCCCGGGCCGCTGCTGGACCGCATGGAGATCATTCGTCTGCCCGGCTACACCGAGGACGAGAAGCTCGCCATCGCTAGGCGCTACCTGCTGCCCAAGCAGCTCGGCGCTAACGGCCTGAAGCCCGACGAGCTGGCCCTCGACGACGAGGCGCTTCTGGAGCTGGTGCGCTACTACACCCGCGAGGCCGGGGTGCGCGAGCTCGAGCGCCAGATCGCCAAGGTGTGCCGCAAGGTGCTGCGCGAGCATGTCGAGGCCGAGGTGAGTGCCAAGAAAGCGGGTGCGACGGTTGCGCGCACGCTCACTGCCGAAGACATCGAGACCTACGCCGGCGTGCGCCGCTACAGCTATGGCCTGGCCGAGAAGGAAGACCAGGTCGGCCGCGTGACCGGGCTTGCCTGGACCTCCGTGGGTGGCGAGATCCTGACCATCGAGTCCGTCGTTACCCCCGGCAAGGGGCGGTTGAACAAGACCGGCTCGCTCGGTGACGTGATGAAGGAGTCGGTGAGCGCGGCCCAGACCGTGGTCAAGGCCCGGGCGGCGGCGTTCGCGATCGATCCGCAGCGTTTCGAGAACGAGGATCTGCACATTCACGTGCCGGAAGGCGCCACGCCCAAGGATGGCCCGAGTGCGGGGATCGCCATGGTGACGGCGATCATTTCCGCCTACACCCAGCGCCCGGTACGCTGCGATGTCGCCATGACCGGTGAGGTCAATCTGCGCGGCGAAGTGCTGCCCATCGGCGGGCTCAAGGAGAAATTGCTGGCAGCCCGCCGGGGTGGTATAAAGACCGTCCTGATCCCTGAGGAAAATCGTCGTGATCTCAAGGAAGTACCGGACAATATCAAGGGAGCGCTCGATATTCGCCCGGTACGCTGGATAGATGATGTATTGACGGTCGCGCTGGCCGATGAAGCGGTAGAAGGAGCGACGACGCTCGCCGGTACCGATCCATCGTTCAAGGGTACTACCGCTGCCAGCACGCACTAAGCAGGTCCGAAGAGGCTTGCATCGATAACGGGCGCCCGGAGCAACGGTCCGGGCGCTCGACACTGGGTCGCTTGACAGGTGTTTCAAGGCATTGCTATAAAACGCAGCTACGCTTTGAGGTTGTACCTGCCGGTGACCGCGCCGTTCAGAGCCATTTTGCGAAACATTTAAGGGGTGAAGTGTGAATAAGTCCGAGCTGATCGAAGCTATTGCCGCGTCTGCCGATATTCCTAAGGCAGCGGCAACTCGCGCATTGGATGCCATGGTGGAGTCCGTCACCGATAGCCTCAAGAAGGGCGACAGCGTTTCACTGGTAGGTTTCGGCACGTTCGCGATCAAGGAGCGCGCCGCCCGTACCGGTCGTAACCCGCAGACCGGTCAGCCGATCGAGATCAGCGCTGCCAAGGTGCCCAGCTTCAAGGCCGGTAAAGCGCTGAAAGACGCCGTCAACTAATTGGCTCGCGTTTTCGTGTAACGTAATGGGCGCATCGCTTGGGCGATGCGCCCATGTTTTTTTCAAGCCCCGGCAACGGGCGATGCGTTTGGCTGCGACGATCTGAGGCAAGCATGCTGCAAAGTATTCGAAACGGCTCCCGAAGCTGGGGAGCCAAAATCATCATCGGGCTCATGGTGGCCGCGATGGCGCTGTTCGGCGTCGAGTCGCTGTTCAGCGCCTTTGGCCGCGATCCCAACCAGGTCGCCAGCGTCAATGGCGAGCCGATCCTGCGCCAGCAGGTGGAACTCGAGGTCCAGCGCGCGCTGCGCTCGGGCCAGGTGCCGCCGGAGCAGGAGCGCGCCCTGCGCAACGACGTACTCGACCAGCTGATCACCCAGGAGCTTCTGAGCCAGTACGCCGAGGAGGGCGGTTTCCATCTTTCCGATGATCAGCTCGACCAGGTCATCGTCACGCTGCCGGAATTCCAGGATGAGCAGGGCCGCTTCAACCCCGATATCTTCCGCAACCAGCTCGGCCGCGCCGGTTACACGCCGATGGCGTTCCGTCAGGAGCTCGAGGGCGATCTGAAACGCCGCTACCTGCAGCAGGGCATCGCGCAGAGCGACTTCAGCCTGCCAAGCGAGCGCGAGCAGATGGCGGCACTGCAGAACCAGCAGCGCAGTTTCCGCTACGTGATGCTGAACGAAGGCGATATCGATTTCACCCCGAACGTCACCGACGAGGACGTCGAGGCTTACTACCAAGCCAACCCGGAGCGTTTCGAGCGTCCGGAGCAGGTGCAGGTCGAGTACGTGCTGATCGATCGCCAGGCGATGGCCGAGAACGTCGAGGTCGACGACGAAGCGCTCAGGCGTGCCTGGCGGGCACAGAACCGCACCGCCGAGCGACGCGTGTCGCACATCATGGTCACTTATGGTGACGAGCGCAGTCGCGATGACGCCGAGGCGCGTGCCCAGCAGGCGCTCGACGATCTCGAACAGGGCCAGTCCTTCGAGGACACCGTGCTGCGCTACTCCGACGATACCGCCAGCGCCGAGCAGGGGGGCGATCTTGGCGTGATCGCACCGGGCATCATGGGGCAGGCCTTCGATGATGCGGCCTTCGAGCTTGCCGAAGGCGAAACCTCGGGGTTGGTCGAAATGGGCGACGCCTTCCACGTGCTGCAGGTCACCGAGGTCGAGGGCCCGAGCTTCGAGGAGCAGCGCGAAACGCTCGCCCAGAGCGCGGCGATCAGCGAAGTCAGCGACGACTTCAACCGCCAGGTGCAGCGCCTGATCGACGAGAGCTTTGCCGCCGACGATCTCGGCAGCGTGGCCGACGATCTGGGCCTTGCACTCCAGCAGACCGGCTGGATCGCCCGCGACGAAGCGACCGGCGTTCTTTCCGAGCCCGGGGTGATGGACGAGGCGTTCAGCGAGGACGTGCTCGATGCCGGCTACAACAGCGAAGTGATCGAGCTCGACGACGACCGGCGCCTGGTGCTGCGCGTGGCGGATCATCGCGAAGCGACCGTGCTGCCGCTGGACGAGGTGCGTGAGGAGATCGAAGGGTACGTCGCCGCCGCGCAGCGCCAGCGCGCGCTGCAGGACGAGGCCGATCGGCTGGTGGCGGCGCTCGAAGCCGGCGACGAGGTCGATGTCACCTGGCTCGAGGCCAGCGACGTCTCGCGCCAGGGCCCGGCCACGCTGCCCGCTGCGCTGATCGATGGCGTGTTCCGCCTGCCGCGCCCGGAGGAGGGCGAAAGCCGTTTCGCGAGTATCGCCATGCCCGGTACGGTAAGCGTCGTGGCGCTGGACAGCGTCGAGCAAGGTAGTGCCGACGACGACCAGCTGGGCGAGTTCATGGTCCAGTTCGCCGAGCAGATGCGTGCCCAGGCGGCGCTCGAAGGCTTGGTCAAGGCACTGCGCGACGACGCCGACATCGAGCGCTGAGGTTCTCGTCCACTCGGACACGAGCGTTCGTCATCAAAAAAGCCGATCCTTGGATCGGCTTTTTCGTATCTGAGTGCCTGCGCTAGCGTGCGCCAGGTGGTGACGCCAACTCGAAGCGGCGAAGCTCGGGCTCGGGCGTTCGGCCGTCACGGCGCTCGAGTACGATGTCGAAACCGTGGCTCGTGCTCCAGTCACCCAGCACGAAGCGCCGGGCGGGCACGTCCTCGACGCTGAGCGTATGCACCTGCGGGCGATGGGTGTGGCCGTGGATCATCACGCTCACGCCCAGCCGGTGCATCAGGGCGATCACCTCGGCCTCGGTGACGTCCATGATCGCCTGCGCCTTGTCGGCGTTGGCGCTGCTCGATTCCAGGCGCAGCTTGCCGGCCAGTGCCACCCGCTCCTGCAGCGGCATGGCGAGTATCTGCGCTTGCCACTCGGGGCTTCGCGACTGGGCGCGAAACGCCATGTAGGGCTCGTCCCGGGTGCAGAGGCTGTCGCCGTGCAGCAGTACCACGGGCAGCCCCTCGAGCTCGACCTCGTGCACCTCGGGCAGCGCCTCGGCGCCACAGGCGGCGAGAAAGCGCTCGCCGAGCAGGAAGTCGCGGTTGCCGTGCTGGAAGTAGACCCGCGTGCCCGCATCGCTGAGCGCGCGCAGCCGAGTGATCACTTCACGCGCAACGGCAGCGACGGGGTGCGGCGTGTCGAGCACGTCATCGCCTATCCAGGCATCGAACAGATCCCCCAGGATATAGAGCGCGTCGGCTCCCTGGGCGGTATGCTCCAGGTAACGGTAGAAGCCCTGGTTGATCTCGGGCGTGTCACCGCTCAAGTGCGTGTCGGCTACCAGCAGAGTGCGCATGATACCCCCGCTCAGTCTTCTTTGACGTAGGCGCGCTCGATGATGACGTCCTCGGCGGGCACGTCGGCATGCATGCCACGGCGGGTGGTGGCCACGCCCTTGATGGCATTGACCACGTCCATGCCGTCGGTCACTTCACCGAACACCGCGTAGCCCCACCCCTGCAGGTTCTTGCCGCTGTGGTTCAGGAAGGCGTTGTTGCCGACGTTGATGAAGAACTGCGCGGTCGCGGAATGCGGGTCCTGGGTACGCGCCATGGCGACGGTGCCGATGGTGTTCTGAAGGCCGTTGTCGGCTTCGTTCTCGATCGGCTCGCGGGTGGGTTTTTGCTCGAAGGACTGGTCGAAGCCGCCGCCCTGCACCATGAAGCCATCGATCACGCGGTGGAACAGGGTGCCGTCGTAGAAGCCGTCGCGCACGTACTGCTCGAAGTTGGCGGCGGTCTTCGGCGCCTTCTCGTGGTCAAGCGTGATGGTGATGTCACCCAGGGTGGTCTGTAATACGATCATGGATAAATTCCTGTTGAATAAAGGCGTTCGCCTTGGCGCTGTGCATCGGCGTCGCGTTATAATAGCGGTTTTGCCCGGCGCCGCGAAGCGCTACGGTTTCAGCGTAGGCGCCCGGCGCCCGGCACGCCATCCACTGTGAGGTTAGCGACACCACCATGACCAACGAGACCACCAAAGCCCCGAACTTCATTCGCAACCAGGTGAGCGACGAGATCGAGCGTGGGCAGGTCACCCAGATCGTGACCCGTTTTCCGCCGGAGCCCAACGGCTTCCTGCACATCGGTCATGCGAAGTCGATCTGTCTGAACTTCGGGTTGGCCGAGGAACTCGGTGGTGACTGTCATCTGCGCTTCGACGACACCAACCCGGCGAAGGAAGAGCAGGCCTACATCGACGCCATCAAGGAGGACGTCGCGTGGCTGGGCTTTGAGTGGGCGGGCGAGGTGCGTTTCGCCTCCAGCTATTTCGACCAGCTCTACGCCTGGGCCCAGCACCTGATTCGAGAAGGCAAGGCCTACGTCGACGATCTCTCCCCGGACGAGATCCGCGAGTACCGCGGCACGCTCACCGAGCCGGGCCGGCCGAGCCCCCACCGCGAGCGGGGCGTCGAGGAGAACCAGGAGCTGCTCGAGCGCATGCGCGTCGGCGAGTTCGCTGAAGGTGAGAAGGTGCTGCGCGCCAAGATCGACATGGCCTCGCCGAACATCAACCTGCGCGACCCGATCCTCTACCGCATTCGCCACGCAAGCCACCACCAGACCGGCGATACCTGGAAGATCTACCCCTCCTACGACTTCACCCACGGCCAGTCGGATGCCATCGAAGGCGTTACCCACTCGATCTGCACCCTGGAGTTCGAGGATCACCGCCCGCTCTACGAATGGTTCCTGAACAACCTGCCGGTACCCAGCAAGCCGCGCCAGATCGAATTCGCGCGTCTGAATCTCGACTACACCCTGACCTCCAAGCGCAAGCTGAAGCTTCTGGTCGACGAGGGCATCGTCGATGGCTGGGACGACCCGCGCATGCCGACGATCTCCGGCATGCGCCGGCGCGGCTACACTCCGGCCTCCATCCGCAAGTTCTGCGAGATGATCGGCGTCACCCGTGCCGACGGCGGTCTGGTCGACATCGCCATGCTGACCCACGCGATCCGCTCGGATCTTGAGGACAACGCCCCGCGCGCGATGTGCGTCATCAACCCGTTGAAGGTGGTGCTGACCAACGTCGAGGAAGGTTTCGAGGAGGTCTACGAGGTACCGGGGCACCCGGCCCGCGAGGACATGCCCGTGCGCCGCGTGCCTTTCACCCGCGAGCTCTACATCGACCGCGACGACTTCATGGAGGAGGCGCCGAAGAAGTTCTTCCGCCTGGCGCCGGGCAAGGAAGTACGCCTGCGCAACAGCTACGTCATTCGCTGCGACGAGGTGATCAAGGACGACGCCGGCGAGATCACCGAGCTTTGCTGCTCGGTGGATTTCGACACCCTGGGCAAGAACCCGGAAGGGCGCAAGGTGAAGGGCGTGATCCACTGGGTGAGCGCGACCCACGGCGTGCCCATGGAGGTGCGCCTCTACGACAATCTGTTCATGGTCGAGCAGCCGGACCGCGACAAGGACGCCGACTTCCTCGAGCACCTGAACCCGGAGTCGCTGGTGATCCGCCAGGCGATCGGCGAGCCGAGCCTGGCGGATGCCGCCCCGGAGTCGCGCTACCAGTTCGAGCGGGTAGGCTACTTCTGCGCCGATCGCCATCTCTCCACTCCCGAGAAGCTGGTCTTCAACCGCACCGTGGGCTTGAAGGACTCCTGGGCGAAAATTCAGAAAAAAGGCTAAGAGGCGCGCCATGCACATCTACAACACGCTCACCCGCCGCAAGGAGGCGTTCACGCCCATCGAACCCGGCCGAGTGAGCATGTACGTCTGCGGCATGACGGTGTACGACTACTGCCACCTGGGCCACGCCCGGGTGATGGTGGCGTTCGACGTGATCACGCGCTATCTGCGCCATCGCGGGTTTGAGGTCACCTACGTGCGCAACATCACCGACATCGACGACAAGATCCTAAAGCGCGCCGAGGAGAACGCCGAGTCGATCACCTCGCTCACCGAGCGCATGATCGACGCGATGCACGAGGACGAGGCGCGCCTCGGGGTGCTGCCGCCGTCCCGCGAGCCCCGGGCCACCGGCCACATCGACGAGATCGTCGCGATGATCGAGACGCTGATCGACAAGGGCTTCGCCTACGCCGCCGACAACGGCGACGTCTACTACCGCGTGCGCCGGTTCGACGGCTACGGCAAGCTCAACAACCGGCAGCTCGACGACATGCGCGCAGGCTCCCGGGTCGAGGTCGACACCCACAAGGAAGACCCGCTCGACTTCGTGCTGTGGAAAGCCGCCAAGCCGGGCGAGGCGCACTGGGCCTCGCCCTGGGGCGACGGCCGCCCGGGCTGGCACATCGAGTGCTCGGCGATGTCGACCTGCTGCCTGGGCAACACCTTTGACATCCACGGTGGCGGCCCGGACCTGACCTTCCCGCACCACGAGAACGAGATCGCCCAGAGCGAGGCCGCCACCGGCCAGACCTACGTCAACACCTGGATGCACGCCGGTGCCGTACGGGTCGACCAGGAGAAGATGTCCAAGTCGCTGGGCAACTTCTTCACCATTCGCGACGTGCTCGAAGAGCACGACCCGGAAGTGGTGCGCTATCTTCTGGTGGCGAGCCACTACCGCAGCCCGATCAACTACTCGGTGGGCTCGCTTCTCGAGGCGCGCAAATCCTTGATCCGCTTCTATACCGCCCTCGAAGGCGTCGACGCCGCGGCAGAGGGTGATGTGGAAACGCCGTACGCGGCGCGCTTCGAGCAGGCCATGGACGACGACTTCAACACGCCGGAAGCGCTGGCGGTGCTGTTCGAGCTCGCCCGCGAAGTGAACCGGTCCAGGACCGACGCGCCTGAGCGCGCCCCGCTTCTGGCATCGGAGCTCGTCCGTCTGGGCGGCGTACTGGGTCTTTTGCAACAGCCACCCGAGGCGTTTCTCAAGGGGGCGAGCGCGAAGGCGGCGATCAGTGACGCCGACATCGAGATGAAAATCGCAGAGCGTCAGCAGGCGAAAACGGACAGGGATTTTGCCCGGGCCGACGCCATTCGCGACGAGCTTGCAGCGCTTGGCGTGGTGCTCAAGGATTCGCGGGAAGGCACCACCTGGGTGATCGAAACGCCCTGAGCCGTGGCGCTGGGCGGCAGGCCACCTATACTCAAGCCATCGCAAGAAACCGTCACAAGAAACCGTCGCTAGATGAGCCAATTGACAAAAGGATGATGACGATGCGCTCGATCGTGAAAACCGCGCTGGGTGGGCTGGCGCTTACGTGGATGGCCGGCACGGCCCAGGCCGATGAGCCGGTGGTGGTGTCGTCGAAGATCGATACCGAAGGTGCCGTGCTCGGCGAGCTGATCATCCAGGCGCTGGAGCGCGAGGGAATCCCGACCGAGAACCGCCTGCAGCTGGGTGCGACCAGCGTAGTGCGCAGCGCCATTCAGGCCGGCGAGATCGACCTTTACCCGGAGTATACCGGCAACGGCGCGTTCTTCTACGACATGACCGACAGCCCCGTCTGGAACGATGCGGAGCAGGCCTATGAAACCGTGCGCGAGCGCGACGCCGAACAGGGGCTCGTGTGGCTGTCGCCGGCCAGTGCCAACAACACCTGGGCGATGAGCATTCGCGCCGACGTTGCCGAAGAGAACGAGCTCGTGACGCTGGAGGACCTGGCGGCGTACCTGGAGCAGGGGGGCGAGTTCAAGTTCGCCGCCAGCGCCGAATTCGTCGAATCCGCCCAGGCGTTGCCCGCCTTCCAGGAAGCCTACGGCTTCGAGCTCTCCGATGATCAGCTTCTGGTGCTCTCCGGCGGCAACACTGCCGCCACCATGCGTGCCGCCGCCCAGCAGACCAGCGGCGTCAACGCCGCCATGACCTACGGGACCGACGGCGGGCTGAACGCTCTGAATCTGGTCGTGCTCGAGGATACCCTCGGCGTTCAGCCGATCTACCAGCCTGCGCCGGTGGTGCGTGAAAGCGTGCTCGAGACCTACCCGGAAATCGAGTCAAGCCTCGACGCCGTGTTCGAGACGCTGGATCTCGAAACGCTCCAGCGCCTGAATGCCGACGTGGCCGTCAACGGCCTGTCACCGGATCAGGTCGCCCGCGACTATCTCGACACTCTCGGCGAGTGACGAAACGTGCCTGGAGGGGTGGTCATCGTCAACGCAAGTGAGCGGCACCCATCCCCCAACGTCGTTCTGATGGCGCTCGGCATCGTCATGCTGGGCGCCGTGTGGCTGCTCGGGGTCGTCAGCGTCGCGCCCAACCGCATCGTGCCCGGTACTTCCTATCCTCTGGTCGCGGCGCTGGGCATGCCCGGCGCGCTTCTGGTCACGCTGCTGCTCGGCGCCATGACGGCGCTGGCACTGCGCCCCACACGCATCCACTACCTGGCGATGCTGTTGCTGCTTTGCATGGTGCTGCTCCTGATGCCTTTCGGGCTCATGGTGGCCGGTCATTTCCTGATCGACCCGACGCTGCCCCAGGCGCGCCTGGGGCTTGGCGCAGCGTACTGGACGCTTGCCTTCGTATTGCTGCTCTATCTCGTCGAGCTGCGCCTGCGCCTTGCCCTCAAGCGGCTGCCCACGGCGCTCTTGCTAATGGCCGTGGCGCTCGCCTGGTGGCTCTGTGCACGGCTGTGGCTGGATGATCTTGCCCTCGTGCAGGAGTTCCAGGCGCGTCGCGGGGCGTTCTTCTCCGCCCTGCGCCAGCACGTGCTGCTTGTGGGCGTCTCGGTGGGCAGCAGTCTTCTCCTCGGCCTTGCCCTGGCGCTGGCCATGCACCGTTTTTACCGCCTTCGCAAGGCGGGGTTCGTGCTGCTCAATTTCCTGCAGACCATACCGAGTCTTGCCCTGTTCGGGCTGCTTCTGGCGCCGCTGGCCTGGCTCGGTGCCAACGTCACCTGGCTGGGCAATCTCGGCGTCAGTGGCATCGGCAACACCCCGGCGCTGATCGCGCTGATCGCCTACAGCCTGCTGCCCATCGTGCGCAATACCTTCATCGCCCTCGAGCAGGTACGCCCGGATACTCTCGAAGCCGCCACGGCAATGGGCATGCGCGGGCATCAGCGCTTCTGGCAGGTGCGCTTTCCGCTGGCGCTGCCGGTGCTGATCGAAGGGGTGCGCATCACGACCGTCCAGGCGGTCGGGCTGACCGCCGTGGCCGCGTTGATCGGCGCCGGGGGGCTGGGCACCTTCATCTTCCAGGGCCTTGGCCAGGCGGCCATGGACATGGTGCTGCTCGGGGCGCTGCCGATCGTGGCCATGGCCCTGATCGCCGATGCCGCTCTCGGTGCACTGGCCGACATCACCCGTCATGGAGGCGCGACGTGATCGAACTCAACAAGGTGTCCAAGCGCTTCGGCGAGGCGCTGGCCGTCGACGACATCTCGCTGCGCGTGGAGAAGGGCTCGTTCTGCGCGCTGGTCGGCACTTCCGGCTGCGGCAAGTCGACCACGCTTCGCATGATCAACCGGCTCATCCCGCACAGCGACGGCGAGATCACCATCGACGGCCAGCCGATCGAACAGCTCGACCCGGTCAGGCTACGCCGGCGTATCGGCTACGTGATACAGAGCACCGGGCTGTTTCCGCACTGGAACGTGGCGCGCAACATCGCCCTGGTGCCCCGGCTTCTCAAGTGGCCGGCCGAGAAGGTCGACGCCCGGGTCGAGGAGCTGATGGCGCTTCTCGGGCTGCCTTTCGACGAGTTCGCCGCCAAGTACCCGCACCAGCTCTCCGGCGGCCAGGCCCAGCGGGTAGGGGTGGCCCGGGCGCTGGCCGCCGACCCGGACATTCTGCTAATGGACGAGCCCTTCGGCGCCCTCGATCCGCTCACCCGCGACAAGCTCCAGGAGGAGCTCGCCAGGCTCCAGGCCAGGCTGCACAAGACCGTGGTGTTCGTCACCCACGACATGGACGAAGCGCTCAAGCTCGCCGACCATCTGGTGGTGATGCGCGACGGGCGCATCGTCCAGCAGGGCAGTCCGCTGACGCTTCTGCGCCACCCCGCCGACCCCTTCGTGGAGTCGCTGCTGGGGGGACTCGAGCGCGGGCTCAAGCAGGCGGGGCTCACCCGGGTCAAGGAGCACATGACATCGCTTGGCCCCCAGGTGCCGGCCCATTCGCGCATCCCGAGCGACTTCACCCTGCGCCAGGGGCTTTCGATGATGCTGCGTGATCACACCGAGCGTCTCACCGTGGTCGATGCAAGCGACGTACCCGTCGGCGAGCTGTCGCTGCGACGGCTGATCAAGGAGTCCCAGAGCGAGCGAGGTGCGCCCCGTGCAGGCTAGGGGCGCCGTTTCCATCGCGCGTACGCGGCCGAACTGGCTGCCGGCCCTCGGCTTTGCGCTGCTTCTGGGCCTGGCGCTCTTCGGCATGGAGTTTCTGGAGCCGTTCTTTCGCTGGGTGGAACCGGAGGCGCGCAGCGTCGTCTATGCCCGGGCGAGCTTCGTGGACCTGCTGGGGCGGCATCTGCTGGTGGTCGGCGCGGCGGGCGCGGTCACGGTGTGCCTGGGGCTATTCGCCGGCATCGCGGTGACCCGCCGGTACGGGCGGGACTTTCTGCCCCTGGCGGGCCAGCTCGCCTCCATCGGCCAGACCTTTCCACCGGTCGCGGTACTGGCGCTGGCGGTACCGGCGCTCGGTTTCGGCACGCCCGCGATCATCGTCGCGCTGATGCTCTACGGCCTGCTGCCCATCCTGCGCAATACCCTGGCCGGCCTCGACGGGGTCGACCCGGCCCTCAAGGAAGCGGCAACCGCGATGGGCATGACGCCGCGCCAACGGCTCTGGCGGGTAGAGCTCCCCCTGGCGGCACCGGTCATTCTCGCCGGCGTGCGCACCTCCATCACCATCAACATCGCCACCGCCGCGCTGGGCGCCACCGTGGGCGCGAGCAACCTGGGCGACCCGATCATCGCCGGCATTATCAACGCCAACATGGCCTACGTGATCCAGGGGGCACTGCTCATCGCGCTGCTGGCACTCACCGTTGACAGCCTGTTCGATCTGCTCGAGCAGCGGTTGAGCCACCGTCCGACCGATTGACCCCCGCCTTAAGTGGTATGCCTAAAGCGTTTGCGCTGCGGTACTGTCCTTGTGTTGCGTTGACCCTCGCCAGATGAATCCACTGGCGAAAACGGTCGGCACCGACAACACTGCCCTCAAAAGGGGTCAACAAGGACAAGAACATGACACGCTACTGCCATCAGCCGAGTTTCATGACCGGCGACGAATTCTCCATGGCGACCTTCGCCCTGCTCGACCCCGACGGGGCGCTTCATGAAGGCGCCGTCGAACCCCCGCTCGAGCGCGATCATGCCCGGCGCATGTACCGGGCGATGCTCGCTACAAGGCTTCTCGACGAGCGCATGATGGCCGCCCAGCGCCAGGGGCGGCTGAGTTTCTACATGCAGAGCACCGGCGAGGAGGCGGCGATCGTCGGTGCCACCGCTGCCCTCGACGATGCCGACATGATCATGGCGCAGTACCGCGAGCAGGGGGCGCTGATGTATCGCGGCTTCACCATCGACGAGTTCATGAACCAGCTGTTCGGCAACGACCTGGATTACGGCAAGGGCCGCCAGATGCCGGTTCACTACGGCTCGCGCAAGCTCCACTACATGACCATCTCGTCGCCGCTGGCGACCCAGATCCCCCAGGCGACCGGCTACGCTTACGGCCAGAAACTCGCCGGTGACGGCCAGTGCACGCTCACCTTCTTCGGTGAGGGCGCGGCCTCGGAAGGGGACTTTCACGCCGCGCTCAACATGGCCTCCGTGCACCGCGTACCGGTGATCTTTTTCTGTCGCAACAACGGCTACGCCATCTCCACGCCGGCGGTCGAGCAGTTCGCCGCCGACGGCATCGCACCCAGGGCGATCGGCTATCGCATGCACGCCATCCGGGTCGACGGCAACGATGCCCTGGCGGTGTTCGAGGCGACCCGCCAGGCGCGGCGCATCGCCGTGGAGCAGAACCAGCCGGTACTCATCGAGGCGATGTCCTACCGCCTGGCCGCGCACTCCTCCTCGGACGACCCCTCGGGCTATCGCGCCAAGAGCGAAGAAGAGACCTGGCGCCTGAAGGACCCGGTGCTGCGGCTGCGCAAATGGCTCACCGCCAAGGGCTGGTGGAGCGACGACGAGCAGGCAAGCGAGGAGGAGCAGCTGCGCCGTGACGTGCTCGAGACCATGAAGCGCGCCGAGAAACGCCCCGCGCCCTCGCTCGACACGCTGATCAGCGATGTCTACGCCGACATCACCCCGGCGCTCCAGCGTCAGTTCGATGACCTCAAGCGCCATATCCGCCGCCACCCCGAGGCCTACCCCAAAGGGGCGAAGACCCTGGATCTGGATATCTCTTCCACCTCGAGCGCCGAGGGAGACGCCTGACATGCCGACCATGAATCTACTTCAGGCGATCAACAGCGCCCTCGATACCGCCATGGCGGAAGACGACAAGGTGATCTGCTTCGGCGAGGACGTCGGTGTCTTCGGCGGAGTGTTTCGCGCCACGAGCCACCTTCAGGAGAAGTACGGCAAGGCGCGCTGCTTCAACACGCCCCTGGTCGAGCAGGGCATCATCGGCTTCGCCAACGGCCTGGCTGCCCAGGGCTCGGTGCCGGTGGCCGAGATCCAGTTCGCCGACTACATCTTTCCGGCCTTCGATCAAATCGTCAACGAGACCGCCAAGTTCCGCTACCGCTCCGGGGATCTGTTCAACGTCGGGGGCTTGACCATCCGCACGCCCTACGGCGGCGGTATTGCCGGCGGTCTCTACCACTCCCAGTCGCCGGAGGCCTACTTCACCCATACCCCGGGGCTCAAGGTGGTGGTGCCGCGAAGTCCCTATCAGGCCAAGGGGCTCTTGCTCGCCGCCATCCGCGATCCGGACCCGGTGCTGTTTCTCGAGCCCAAGCGGCTCTACCGCGCCGCCACCGGCGAGGTGCCGGACACCGACTACCAACTCCCCCTTGGCGAGGCGGAAATCGTCAAGGAGGGCGGCGACATCACCCTGGTGGGGTGGGGGGCGCAGATGGAGGTGATCCAGAAGGCGGCCGAGCTCGCCGAGGAGCAGGGCATCGCCTGCGAGGTGATCGATCTGCGCACGCTGCTGCCCTGGGACGCGGATACCGTGGTCGAGTCGGTGCTCAAGACCGGGCGGCTGGTGGTCAGCCACGAAGCGCCCTTGACCGGCGGTTTCGCCGGCGAGATCGCGGCGACCATCGCCGAGCGCTGCTTCCTGTATCTCGAGTCGCCCATTCGCCGGGTGACGGGGCTGGATACGCCGTTCCCCCTGGTGCTCGAGAAGGAGTACCTGCCGGATCACCTCAAAATCCTCGACGCGATTCGCGAAAGCGTCGATTTCTAGCGCCCCCGGAGACTGACAATGAGTGATTTTGTACTGCCGGACATCGGCGAAGGGATCGTCGAGTGCGAAGTGGTGGAGTGGCGCGTCCAGGAGGGAGAGCGCATCGAAGAGGATCAGCCGGTGGTCGAGGTCATGACCGACAAGGCGCTGGTCGAGATCACCGCCCCCGAGGCCGGCGTGGTCACGAAGCTCTACGTGCAGAAAGGCGAGATCGCCAAGGTGCACGCGCCGCTCTACGCCTACCGGGGCGAAGGCGATGCCGCGAACATGCAGGGCGAGCCTCCCGCACAGGAACCGGCGCCGGAACACCGGGCAGCGGATCGGCCGACCGAGGACGCATCGCCGGCCCGCTCGAACCCGCCGGCTTCTCGTGCAGGCCACAGGACCCCGGCGAGCCCGGCGGTACGCCGTCTGGTGCGCGAGCACGATCTCTGCTTGAGCGACATCGCCGGCAGCGGCAAGGAGGGGCGCGTGCTCAAGGAGGACGTGCTGGCGCATCTCGAAGGCGGGCAGCCGGCGCCGGCCAGGCCCGCCTCGCCTTCCCCCCAGGCACAGCGGGTCGAGCCGCTGCGCGGCGTGCGCGCGGCGATGGCCAAGCGCATGGTGCACGCGGTCAGCACCATTCCCCACTTCCACTACGGCGACGAGATCGACGTCACGGCGCTGCTGGCGCTGCGCGAGCGGCTCAAGCCCGCCATTGAGGCGAGCGGCGAGCGCCTCACCCTGATGCCCTTCATCATGAAGGCGCTGGCGCTGGCCATCGACGTGGAGCCCATCGTCAACGCACGCCTCGACGAAGCCGGCGAGAACCTGCATTACCAGAGTACCTGCAACATCGGCATGGCGGTGGATGGCCGGGCGGGGCTGATGGTGCCCAACGTCAAGGGCGTCGAGGCGCTCACGCTTTTCGAGCTTGCCGGCGAGATCGGCCGCCTCACCCAGGCGGCTCGGGAAGGGCGGGTGGAGCAGGCGGACCTCAAGGGCGGCACCCTCACCGTGTCCAACATCGGCGCCCTCGGCGGCACCTACGCCGCGCCGATCATCAACGCGCCGGAAGCCGCCATCGTCGCCCTCGGCAAGATCCAGTGGCTGCCGCGCTTCGACGCGGCGGGGGCCGTCGAGCGGCGGGCGATCATGACCATCACCTGGGCGGGGGATCACCGTTTCATCGACGGCGGCACCATCGCGCGCTTCTGCAACGCCTGGAAAGGCTTTCTCGAGGCGCCGGAGACGATGCTTCTGCATCTGCGCTAGGCCGCTCTCGGAGGGTGATGGACGATGTCCCAGGGGGCGCTCCAGCAGTTCTACATTCCCGAGGAGCAGTCGGTCTACCTGCTCACCCACCGGGATGCGCGCAAGCTCAAGGACTGGGTGGCGCTGTGTCAGGCCGAGCTCGAGCAGCTCGGCTTCGACGCCATCGAGCTGATCGGCAAGGGCGCCTACGGTTTCGTCTTCGCCGGGCGGGCAAGCGTTCGCGGCACGCCCGCCCACTACGTCTTCAAGTTCTCGCGCATCACCTTGCCCACCCATCTTCAGGAGCGTCTCGAGGAGGAGGCGTTCATGCTCGACCAGCTCGCCCACCCGCGCATCCCCAAGCTGATCGCCTACCAGCGCATTCGCGGTCAGTCGATTCTGGTGATGGAGCGCGCCCCGGGGCTCAACCTCGAGGAGATCTCGCTGCGCGAGGGGCGTCTGGCGCCGCGGCGGGTGGTGCGTATCGCCGTCCAGCTCGCCGAGCTTCTGCTGGCCCTGCGTCAGGAAACGGGCCCGCACGGGCGGCCGCTGGTGCACGGCGACATCAAGCCGTCGAACCTGGTGTTCGATGCCGATACCGAGTCGGTGGCGCTGATCGACTGGGGCTCGTCGGTCTTCGCCCAGCTCGATGCGGACCTGCAGCCGGTGGGCAGCAACGTCATGGAGCTGATGTCGAACCAGCACCAGCACACCAACGCGCGACTCGGCGACGTCTATTTCATCGGCGAGGAGCAGTTGAACGGCGCGCTCTCGTCACCGCGCTTCGACGAGCAGGGCGTGGCGGGCACGCTCTACGCGCTGGCCTCGGCCCAGTCCTGCCGGTTCGGTCAGCGCGCCATTCCGGCCAGCTCGCTGGGGCTTCCGCTGGAGTTCGCCCGTACCCTCGACGCCATGCTCGACGCCGACCCGGCGCGCCGCCGCGCGGCGGGGGACTACTTTCTCAAGGCCATGCCGGCGATGGCGAAGATGGTCATGGTGACGCTGCCCGAGGCGCCGCCGGTGGCGCTGGTACCGGTCTGGCTGCGCCCGGCAGGGGTGGAGATCGATACCGTGGTCTACAGCTCGCGCAAGGCGTTCCTGCGCGAGGCGCAGGTTGAGCAGGCGCTTGAGAAGGTCGACGACGTGCAGCTCGACCGCTACTACCGGCAGTTCATGCAGGGCATGGGCGATACCGAGAAGGCCTTTCTGGCGGCGGTCAGTCGGCTGGGCAGGTACCCGGTGGTCGGCGGGCTGGCGATTCGCTGGGAGGCGGAAGGGGTCTATATCGACTCCTCGCTCAACCTGCACGATACCCGTTTCAAGGCGGCCTTCGTGCAGGCGGTGAACAACATGGTTCACCTGGCCCGGGCGATCCACCGCCAGGGGGTGTTCAAGAGCTGCCTGTTCGATGCCCGCCAGACCCTGCACATGGAGCGCGGTGACGAGCACGAACGCTTTGCGCCGGTTCCCGGTACCCATATCCGGTTCGAGGTCAGCGCCACCCCGGAGGAGAACCGCACCCGGCTGCACAGCTACTTCGAGGATGGCCCGGACCCGGAGGAACTCCTGGTGCTGCCGGACGCGATCATGGCGCTGCTCACGCGCCTCAACGAGATTCACCATACCGGCATGATCATCTTCGAGGCCCACCCGCGACACCTGAAGCTGCACAGCTATTACCGGCTGCTCGACCCCGCGCAGGAAACGACGTTTCGCGCGCTGCTCGATGCGATTCTCGCGGCGGTGGGGCTGATCGAGGGGCTCGGGGTATCCGGGTTCATGAAGATGCCCTACAAGGATACCCGTTTTTTCACCCATCTCGAGCGCCAGCCCGAGCGCTTCTACCCGCGTAACCCGCGCGCGCGCTAGTCGTCGATTCTCGAAGTGAGCGTTGGCAGCGCAAGAGTGGCGAGCCAGGTGATCAGCTCGTCGGTGAGCGTGTCGCTCGCCGCGCCGAAGGCGTTTACCACCTCGGGAATCTCGACGCTTTGCGCCCGCGCGCGGGCCTCGAAGGTCTGGCTCGCCAGCGGTTCGCGGTTCGGGCCGGTCAACTGCACGTCGAGCTGTACGTGGGCCACCGGCGGCGTGCGGTCGTACTCGCTCTGGAAGTGGCGCAGTTCGCCGAGCAGCACCAGGTCCGACGGCAGTCGATCCACGCCGACGCTCTCGAACAGCCCGCTTCGCTGCAGGGCGTCGACCAGGCGCGACTGGATCAGTTCAGGGGCGTCCTGATGCCAGCGCGCCCCTTCGTAGACGTTGACCACGTTGCGCTCTGGAAACACCACGATACGGTTGCTGCCGATCAGGTGGCCGGCCTCGGGCGTGGCGACACCCAGGCGCTTGCCGGCAAGCACGGGATTGCTCGCGGCCGACGAAAGCCGGGCCTCGGGCAGGCGATAGAGCGTGGCCGGGTCGCTTTCGGGCAGGATCGAGCAGCCGCTAAGGCCGAGAGCCAGGGCCACGGTTGCGAGCGAACGGGTCTTCATGGGCGAAACTCCTCTACGCGGTCCCGACCCAGCAAAAAGTCGGTCGGGTTTTCCTCGATGTCGCGGGTGATGCGATCGAGGGTGGTGAGCGTGGCGCGCAGGGCGGCCAGTGCCGGGGCGATGTCCTGGGTGCTGGCGAGCGTACTTTGCACTGCGGCGGCGTTGTCATCGACCAACTGCTCGATGCGCCGGGCGGCATCGGCGACGTCCTGGCTGGCGCTCCGGGCGCTGGCCATCACCTGTCGGCCATCCTGCTGCAGAAGCTGGGTGGCTTCCTGGCTCAAGGTCTCGATGTTGGCAAGCGTGGCGGTGGCCTGGCGCGACACGTCGCCGAACAGCGCCATGTTCTCGTCGAGGGCAGCGCGCTGGGAGGCGATCATGTCGGTGATCTCGGCGATGTCGGTCAGGATGTTGCCGGCCTGTTCGCGGTTGTCGTCGGTGAACAGCGCGTTGACGTTCTCGAGCACGGCGTTGACGTTCTGGATCATCTCTTCACCTTGATCCATCAGGGTGGCGATCGGCGAAGGTTCGGCCCGGATGAAAGGGACCTCGTCATCGTCATCTGCCGAAAGCAAGGGGCTATCCGGCTCGCCGCCTTCGAGCTGCACCGACAGGCTGCCGGTGATGCTGGCGAAGGAGAGTTTCGCCCGGGTGTCGGTCTTGATCGGGGTGTCCTCTTGAACGCGAATGTCGACGATCACCCGGCGCGGGTCGCGCGGGTCGAGGGTCAGCTCGGTGACCTCACCCACTTCGATGCCGTTGTACTGTACGGCGCTGCCCTCGCTAAGTCCGCTCACACTGCGCTCGAAGAGAATGCGGTAGGGGCGGTCGTCGTGATCGCCGGCGGCCTGGCTCATCCACAGTGCGAAAAGCAGGGCGCCGGCGCCGGTGAGCAGGGTGAAAAGGCCGATGAGAACGTGATGTGCACGGGTTTCCATGTGTTGGTCTACTCCCTGTCCGATGAAGAGGCGGCGGCTCGGCCTCGTGGCCCGTTGAAGTACTCCTGCACCCACTCGTCGTCGGTCCGGGCGACCTTGTCGAGGGTGTCCGCCACCAGGACGCGCTTTTGCGACAGCACCGCTACCCGGTCGCAGGCGGCATGAAGCGTGTCCAGGTCATGCGTGACCAGAAAGACGCTGAAGCCGAGCGCGTCGCGCAGTGTCTTGATCAACTGATCGAAGGCCGCCGCGCCGATCGGGTCGAGCCCGGCGGTGGGCTCGTCGAGAAACAGGATGTCCGGGTCCAGCGCGAGTGCCCGGGCGAGGGCGGCGCGCTTGATCATGCCGCCGGAGAGCGAATCCGGCGACTGCAGCGCCGCCTCCGGCGACAGCCCGACCAGCGACAGCTTGATCCGCGCCAGATACTCAGCATCGTCACGGGCAAGCCCCGCATGCTCAATCAAGGGCAGTGCCACGTTCTCCTGAAGATTCAGCGAGCTGAACAGTGCCCCCTGCTGGAACAGCACGCCGAATCGGCGCTCCACCCGGCTGCGCTCGGTGTCGCTTAGAGTCGTGAGGTTGGTGCCGAGCACCTCGATATCCCCTTGGCTGGGCCGTTGAAGGCCCACGATGCTGCGCAGCAGCACCGACTTGCCGGTGCCTGAACCGCCCACCACGCCGAGGATCTCGCCCTTGGCCAGGGTCAGGTCGAGGTTCTCGTGCACCACGTGATCGCCGAAGCGGTTGACCAGCCCGCGTACCTCGATGACCGGCTCGCCGCAATCGCGTGAATCCTCGCGCCCGCTCACCAGCCCATCTCCATGAAGAACAGCGCCGCCAGCGCGTCGATCAGGATCACCATGAAGATCGACTGCACCACGCTCGAGGTGGTGTGGGCGCCCACGGACTGGGCGCTTCCCGCCACCTTGAAGCCCTCGAGGCAGCCGATCACCGCGATCACGAAGGCGAAGACCGGTGCCTTGGCGAGGCCGACCAGAAAGTGGGTGACCGAAACGTCCTTTTGCAGCGTGGTCATGAACTGGCCAAGCGAGATGTCCAGCGACAGCGTGGCGACCATCGCCCCGCCCAGCAGGCCGCTCAGCATGCCGATGAAGGCCAGCAGCGGCAGGCTGACCAGCATCGCCATCACCCGCGGCAGTACCAGAAGCTCGATGGGGTCGAGCCCGAAGGCCTTGAGCGCGTCGATCTCCTCGTTGGATTTCATCGCCCCGAGCTGGGCGGTGAAGGCGCTGGCGGTACGCCCGGCGAGCAGGATGGCCGCCAGCAGCACGCCGAATTCACGCAGAAACGAGAACGCCACCAGGTCGATGGTGTAGACCGTGGCGCCGAAGTCCTCGAGCACCGTCGCGCCCAGAAACGCCACCACTGCGCCGACCATGAAGGTGAGCAGAATGACGATCGGCACCGCGTTGAGGCCGCTCTGCTGAATATGGGCGACGGTCGCCGTCAGGCGCCAGCGCCGGGGCGCGATCATGACCGGCACAAGGGTGGCCAGCACCAGACCGACGAAACCCAGAAGCTGGCGCTGCTGATGCCAGAGCCCCTCCATGTGCTCGCCGATGTTCGCAAGTACTAGGGTGAGGCGGTTCGGGGTGGCGGTGTCCGGGGTGAGGGAGCCCTCCATCGCCTCGGCGATGCGCTTGATCAGCGCCTGCTGTGCGTGGGGAAGCTGCGTTGCCCAGTCACCGATTGCCTGGGCACGCTCGACCCCCACCAGGTCGACGATCAGCGCAGCACCGGCGGTATCCAGCCGCTCGAACGCCTCGAGCGACACCTCGAGGTCGCGCTCGCCGGCGTAGCCTGCCAGCGCTTTCTTGAGCTCGGCATAGTGCTCGAGCGTCCACTCCCCGGTGAGCGAAAGCGACTCGCCTTTGCGTGTTACCCACTCCTTCGGCATTCCCGCTCCCTGTGGCATTTCATCGACCATGCTACCGCGATCGTTTCGCGGCTACTCCATAATGCATTCAAACGGTCGTTGGTAAAAGTTTACTGCTGCTTTTCATGCCGTGACGAAAGAATAGCGCCTACTGAAATTCGCGCCAGGCGGCGTAGGTGCTCAGGAAGACGCGTCCGGTGAGCGCATCGAGAAAATCGCTCTGCTTGAGGCGGTCCATGACCGGCCCCTTGACTTCCGAAAGGTGCAGCTTGACCCGGGAGTCCTTCAGGCGCGCATTGATGGCGTCGAGACTCTCGAGTGCCGAGGCGTCGATGAGATTGACCGCCGAGCAGATCAGCACCACGTGTTCGATCTCCGGGCGGCTCGCGACCAGGTTGTAGACGGTGTCCTCGAGATAGCGCGCGTTGGCGAAGTAGAGGCTTTCGTCGATGCGCAGCAGGGCCGCGTTTTTGGGTGCCTCGACATCGTGGCGCTCGACGTTGCGAAAGTGTTCGGTGTCCGGCACGCGACCGACCAGCGCGCTGTGGGGGCGACTGGTGCGGTAGAGAAACAGCGCAAGTGACAGCGTCACGCCGCCGATGATGCCTGCTTCGACCCCCTCCACCAGGGTGAGCACGATGGTCAGAGCCATGGCCGCGAAGTCGCTGCGCGAGTAGCGCCAGGTCTGGCGCAGCATGGCGATGTCCACCAGGGTGAGAATCGCCACCGTGATGGTGGCCGCCAGGGTGGCGATGGGCAGGTAATGGAGCCAGCCGGTGAAGGCCAGCGTGACGAGTGCAATGCCGAGTGCTGCGAAGGCGCCGGCCGCCGGCGTCTGGGCGCCGGCATCGAAGTTGATCACCGTGCGCGAAAGCCCGCCGGTCACCGGCATGCCGCTGGTCACCCCCGCCGCCAGGTTGGCGGCACCCAGGCCCACCAGCTCCTGGTTCGGCGCGATGCGCTGGCGCCGCTTGGCGGCGAGCATCTGCCCCATGGAAACGGACTCGACGAAGCCCACCAAGCTGATCAGCAGCGCGGGTATCAAAAGCGCCTTCCAGAGCGCGCCATCGAAGGACGGCAAGCTCAAGGCGGGGAGCCCGGCGGGAATGTCGCCCACCACGGCCACGCCCTGGTTCGTCAGCTGGAAGTGCCAGCAGGCGAGTGTGGTCACGATCACGGCGAAGACCGGCCCTGCCTTGGTCAGAAGATCCGCAAGCCCTGCGGGCAGGCCGAGGCGGATGAACGAACGCTTGCCGAAGCGGCGCATGCCGACCAGAAAGAGCAGCGTGCCTGCGCCGATCGCGAGGGTATAGACGTTGATCGAGGCCAGGTTCGGCACCAGCGTCATGACTCGTTCGACCAGGGTGAAGCCGCTGCTGTCGATGCCCAGAAGGCTTCCGAGCTGGCTCGCCGCGATCAGGATGCCTGACGCCGTCAGGAAACCGGAGATGACCGGATGGCTCAGGAAATTGCTGAAGAACCCCATCCGCGCAAGCCCCATACCGACCAGCATCAACCCGGAGAGCAACGACAGCACCAGTGCCGCTTCCAGGTAGAGCGCCGAGCCCGGCTCGGCCACCGCACTCAGCGCCGCACCGGTCATCAGCGCGATGATCGCCACCGGCCCCACGGCCAGCGTCTGGCTGGTGCCCATCAAGGTGTACAGAAGCTGGGGCAGGATGCTCGCGTAGAGCCCCACCACGGCGGGCAGGCCCGCCAGCAGCGCGTAGGCCAGCGACTGGGGAATCACCATGATGGTGACGATCAGCCCGGCCAGCGCATCGGCGCCGAGCAGCCGACGGTGGTAGTGGGGTAGCCAGGCGAGGATGGGAAAGTAGTGCTTCAACATGGTGTCCAGACGTCGGCGTTCGAGAAGGGGTCGCACGCCCTATACTAGCGCGTTCACGCAAGCCTTAGCGTGTCCGGTCGAAAATAACGCCCGTCCTTCGTCCAAAGTGCAACTTGCTCGTCGGGCGCGACGCGGTAATCTTGCCTGGCGACCCGTGCTTGCAACACGCGTTTCACCAACGACACGACAATAAAGGTGCATGCCATGTGGCGATTGACGATTCTGGTGCCCCTGGCATTGATGGCGGCTTGCTTGGTCCTGGTAGCGAGTGGCTGGGTGTATTCGGCGGTGGGCCTGGCCTTCCTGGCCGGGTCGCTCGCGTGCGCCCACTTTTACCGCAAGATCTACGAAAACGTTGGCATCGAAAGCCCATTGCCTAAGTTCAAGTCGCTTGCCGATTACGCCTCGCTCAAGGCCATGGCCTACCGCTTGATGGAGCGGGCAAGCCGCACGGCGATCGCCTCCGCCGAGGTATCGCACCACGCCGATGCCATGGATCGGCGCCTGCAGGATCAGAAGTGCAGCACTCGGGAAGCCACCGCCAGCATGGCCGCAGTGACCACCGCGATCACCCAGGTCAGCGCCAGCGCCACTCAGGTCGCGGCGCTGGCCGAGCGGGCCAGGCACTCCAGCCACCAGAACCACGCAAGCCTTGCCGACATCGTCGATGAGATGAACGGCGTGGCCCAGCGCTCCGGCGAGGCGCTGGCGCTTCTTGCGTCGCTCAACGAGCATATCGACCGGGTGCGCAACGTCACCTCGGTGATCGACGAGATCGCCGAACAGACGCACCTGCTGTCGCTCAACGCCTCGATCGAGGCAGCGCGGGCCGGGGAGTACGGGCGCGGCTTCGCGGTGGTGGCCGGCGAAGTGCGAAGCCTGGCGCAGAAGACGTCGCAGGCGACGGCGAGCGTGGAGGCGCTGGTCGGTGACATGCACAGAAGCGCTCACGAGGTGATGGCGACCATGACGGATCTGATGACCCGTATCGGCGAGCGCGCCACCGGCATGCGCGCGGTGGGTGAAGGACTTTCGACGATCACCCGGGAATTCGACGAGGTGAACCGCGAGATCGGCGGCGTCGCCGAGGCCATGGTCAGCACCCAAGCTCATAGCCAGACCGTCAGCGCGGTTCTCGTTCGTCTCGAACAGGACGTGGACGAGGGCCATCACCGGATGCACGATCTCGCCTTTCGGGCACGGGATCTGATGGAAGCGGCCGAAGGCACGGATGGCGAGCTCGCCCAGCAGCGCCTCGAGGGGCGTCACCAGGCGGTGTACAAGGCCGCGCGTGAAACCGCGAATCGGCTCCAGGCGCTGTTCGAGAGGGCCATCAGCGAGGGCGAGCTGTCACGCCAAGCGCTGTTTCACCCCGAGTATTTGCTCATCGCGGGTACAAAGCCGCCGCTTTACCGTACCGGATTCGACGCGTTCACCGATCAAAACTTCCCCGCGCTTCAGGAGCCCCTGCTCGAGAAGCTGTCGCTCGCCTACGCGATCGCCTGCGATCGCAATGGCTACGTGCCGACCCACAACCAGGCCGTGAGCCGAGCGCCGACCGGCGATCTCAAGCACGACCTGGCGTACTGTCGCAGCAAGCGCATCTTCGACGACGCGACGGGCAGTCGCTGCGGCGCCCATACCCAGGCGCTGCTGCTGCAGACCTACAAGCGCGACACCGGCGAGGTGATGCACGACCTGTCGGTGCCGATCTTCATCGGCGGCGAGCATTGGGGCGGCTTTCGCGTCGGCTACCGGCCCGAGACGGCATCGCGCTCGTCGGCAGGCGATGCGTCTGCCGAAGCCACCGAGCTAGCCCGCCTGGCGCGGGCGTGACCGCCAGGAGGACCAGGAGTAGAGGCCAAGGCCTGCCCAGATCATGACGAAGGTGACGAGCTGAATGGTGCCCAGCGGCTCGCCGAAGACCACCAGCGCGATCAAGAACTGCATCGTCGGGTTGATGTACATGAGAAACCCGAGGGTCGACAGGCGAAGCCGTCGGGCGGCGCCAGCGAAGGCCAGAAGCGGCAGGGCGGTGGCGACGCCGCAGCTCGCCAGCAGGACGCTCGTCGGCAGGTCCTGCAGAAAGTGCGATGCGCCCTGGGCGCTGATCACGCCAAGGGCCAGCAGCGCCAGCGGCAGTAGCACCAGGGTCTCCACGAAGAGCCCCGACAAGCCGTCCAGGGCGACCTGCTTGCGAAAAAGTCCGTAGCTTCCGAAGCTCAGCGCCAGCAGCAAGCTGATCCAGGGCAGCTCGCCGAGGGTCACAAGCTGGATCAGAATGGCGACGCTGGCAAGCCCGAGCGCGGCGAGCTGGGGCTTGGCCATCGTCTCGCGCAGCACCAGCACCCCGAGTGCGACGTTGATCAAGGGCGTCAGGAAGTAGCCCAGGCTCGCCTGCAGTACCTGGCGGCTCTCCACCGCGTAGATGTAGAGCCCCCAGTTGACCCCGATCAGTACCGCGCAGACCAGCACTCGCCCGAGCCGCTTCGGCGCTTTCAGCGCGTTCGTCACCGGCGCCCAGCGCTTGAGCAGCGTGATCACGCCGACCAGGAAGACGCAGGACCAGAGAATGCGGTGGATCAGCACCTCGAAGGCGGGCACGCCGTCGAACAGCGCGAAGTAGAGGGGAAAGCAGCCCCACATCAGGTAGGCGGTAAGGCCAAAGGTGACGCCCTTGGCGGCTTCCGGATCGCGAGACGGGGACGAGAGCATGACGGCCTCATTATCAAAAAATGCTAATCTAGCACACAACGTCAACACACACCGGTAGAGCGAAAAGGAGACACGGCATGGCCGAGTTGAAGACGAGCCTCATTCAGTGCGACTTGCGCTGGGAGGACCCCCGGGCCAATCATGCGCACCTGGAAACGCTGCTCGGTGAGCTCGACGGGCGCGATACCGACGTCATCGTGCTGCCGGAGATGTTCGCCACCGGTTTCACCATGAACTCCCGCGAAATGGCCCAGCCCATGGCGCAGAGCGAAAGCGTTGCCTGGCTCTTGGAGCAGGCGAAGGCGCGCGGCTGCGTGATGACCGGGAGCGTGGCGATCGTCGATGGGGGCGAGTACTACAATCGCCTGATCTGGGCGACGCCCGAGGGCGAGGTCATCCACTACGACAAGCGCCACCTGTTTCGCATGGCCGGCGAGCACGAGCGCTACGGCATGGGCCGGGAGCGGCGCATCGTCGAGCTCAAGGGGTTCAGAATCCTGCTCAGCGTCTGCTACGACCTGCGTTTCCCGGTCTGGATGCGCCAGCAGCCCGCCGAGGGCGAGCACTTCGAGTACGACGCCATCCTGTGCGTGGCCAACTGGCCGGCCGCCCGGCGAAAGCCCTGGCGAACCCTTCTGCAGGCGCGCGCGGTGGAGAATCTGGCCTACGTGGTCGGCGTGAACCGGGTGGGAGAGGACGCCAAGGGGCTTGGCTACAGCGGCGACTCGCTGCTGGTCGATTTCAAGGGCGAGCCCCTGATCGACCACCCCGCGAACGAGGCTTTCATCGCCACCGGCGTGCTCGACAAGGCCGAGCTCGACGCCTTTCGCGAGAAGTTTCCCGCCTGGCAGGATGCGGACCGCTTCACCCTCGTGCCGGGGGTGGGCCACTGATGCGTCTGGACCGTTTTCTGAGCGAAACCACGCCGCTCACGCGAAGCCTCGCCAAGCGCGCCTTGAAGGGCGGCGAGGTCACCGTCAACGGGGTCGCGGTCAAGCAGGCCGCGACCCACGTGGCCATGGAGGACGAGGTGCGGTTCAACGGCGAGCGCCTGGCGCTGGTCGGGCTGCGCTACGTGATGCTGCACAAGCCGACGGACGTGGAGTGCACCGCGCGGCGCGGGCTCTACCCACGGGCGATCGATTTGATCGACCTGCCCAAGGCCGAGCGCCTGCAGCCGGTAGGGCGCCTGGATGTCGACACCACCGGGCTCTTGCTGCTGACCGATGACGGCCAGTGGTCGCACCGGGTGACCTCGCCGCGCCATCGCTGCGACAAGGTCTACCTCGCCGAGCTGGCCGAGCCGCTGGAAGGCGCGGCCGCCGAGCGCGCCGTGGCGCAGGTGCGCGAGGGCATCCTGCTCGATGACGACGATACGCCGACCGCGCCGGCCACCCTCGAACTGCTCACGCCTACGCAAGCCAGGCTGACCCTGACCGAAGGGCGCTACCATCAGGTCAAGCGCATGTTCGGTGCGCTTGGCAATCGGGTGGTCGCGCTGCATCGACACTCGATCGGCCCCATTGCGCTGCCCGATACCCTGGCACCCGGTGAGTGGCGCGAGCTCAGCGCCGACGAGATCGCCCGCTTCTAACGAGCGAGTTGCCATAATCGAAATTTATACCGTTATCTTGCTTTCAGGCCCCTTCGTTTCGAAGGGGCCTTTTCGTCTTGTCTTGTCAAACGTCGACAGGGGCGAGATGGGCGGCGTCGATCAGCGCGCGGGTATAGGCATGGCGTGGTGAGGAGAGCACCTCGAGACAGTCGCCGTGTTCGACCACCTCGCCCTCCTTGAGCACTATGACCCGATGGGCCATGGCGCGCACCACCGCCAGGTCGTGGCTGATGAACAGGTAGCTCAGCCGGCGCCGGGCCTGAACATCGCGCAGCAGCGCGATCAGCTGCTTTTGTACGGTGCGATCCAGCGCCGAGGTCGGCTCGTCGAGCACCAGTAGCTCGGGTTCCAGGATCAGGGCCCGGGCCACGGCGATGCGCTGGCGCTGGCCGCCGGAGAATTCGTGCGGATAGCGGGCCGCGCAGCTGGCAGGCAGGCCGACCTCCATGAGCGTCTGGTGAACCCGGGTGCTCACTTCGTCGGCGTCGAGCTCAGGGTGGTGAAAGCGCAGGCCTTCGCTGACGATATCGAACACCGACATGCGCGGCGAGAGCGCCCCGTACGGGTCCTGGAACACCATCTGGAAGCGGTGGCGCTGGCGGCGCAGCACGTTGCCGGAAAGCGTGCCGAGCGACGTATCACCCAGGGTGATATCGCCTTGGCTCGGCACCAGGCGCATGATCGCCGAGGCCAGCGTCGTCTTGCCGGAGCCGGACTCGCCGACGATACCCAGCGTCTCGCCCGGGGCGATGGTCAGGTTCAGCGGCTTCACCGCCTCGAGGGGCGGCGGCGGGCGTTTGAACAGCCCGCGGCGCGGGCGCGGGAAGCTCACCGCGAGTTGCCGCGCGCTCAGAAGCGGTTGCGCATCCGTGACCGGCGCCGGCCGGCCCTCGGGGTCGGCGGCGATCAGCGCCCTGGTGTAGTCGCTTTGCGGGTGCGCGAAGATCTGCTCGACGGGGCCGATCTCCTCGACACGGCCCGCCCGCATGACGCACACCCGCTCGGCGAAGCGGCGCACCAGGTTCAGGTCGTGGCTGATGAACAGCATTCCCATGCCGTGGGTGTCGCGAAGCTCACGGAGCAGCGCCAGGATCTCCTGCTGGACGGTGACGTCGAGCGCGGTGGTCGGTTCGTCGGCGATCAGAAGGGCCGGGTTGTTGGCGATCGCCATGGCGATCATCACTCGCTGGCGCTGGCCGCCGGAGAGCTGGTGGGGCCAGGCGTCGAGCAGCTCGTCGACCCGCGGCAGCTTGACCTGTTCGAGCAGCTCGCGGGCGCGGCGGCGCGCGGCGTGACCGCGAAGCCCCTGGTGCAGGCGCAGGGTTTCGCCGATCTGCCTGCCGATGCGGTGCAGCGGGTTGAGCGAGGTCATGGGCTCCTGGAAGACGAAGCCGACCCGGTTGCCGCGCAGCGCGTTCCACTCGCGTTTGCCAAGACCTGATAGCGAGGTGCCCTCGAGCCAGCGCCCGCCGCTCACCTCGGCGTTGCCGGGCAGAAGGTCGATCGCTCCCAGGGCGGAGACCGACTTGCCGGAGCCCGACTCGCCGACGATCGCCAGGGTCTCGCCGCGCGCCACGCTCAGCGAGAGCGAGGTCACCACCGGCTGTCCGTCGAAGGTGACGCCAAAGTCATCGAGGCGAAAAAGCGGCTCAGACATGCGAGGCTCCCGGGGTCGGTGCGGTGGCGGCATTCACGTGGCGGGGATCGAAGGCGTCGCGCAGCCCTTCGCCGATGAACACCAGCAGCGACAGCATGATCGCCAGCGTCATGAAGGCGGTGATGCCGAGCCAGGGCGCGTGCAGGTTGTTCTTGCCTTGGGCGGCGAGCTCACCCAGCGACGGCGAGCCCGGCGGCAGGCCGAAGCCGAGAAAATCCAGCGCGGTCAGCGTGCCGATGGCGCCGGTGAACAGAAACGGAATGAAGGTCAGGGTCGCCACCATGGCGTTGGGCAGCACGTGGCGCCACATGATCAGCCGCGACGGCAGTCCCATGGCCCTGGCGGCGCGCACGTACTCCAGGTTGCGCGCGCGCAGAAACTCGGCGCGCACGATGTCCACGAGCCCCAGCCAGGAGAACAGCAGCATGATGCCCAGAAGCCACCAGAACCCCGGCTGCACGAAGCTCGCCAGGATGATCAGCAGAAACAGCACGGGAAGCCCGGACCAGATCTCGGTGACGCGCTGGCCGATCAGGTCCACCTTGCCGCCGAAGTAGCCCTGCACGCCGCCGGCCAGCACGCCGGTGACGATGGAGCCGGCGGTCAATACCAGGGCAAAGGCCACCGACAGGCGAAAGCCGTAGATCACCCGGGCCAGCACGTCGCGCCCCTGGTCGTCGGTGCCGAGCCAATGGCGGGCATCCGGCGGCGCCGGCGACGGGCGGCTCATCTGCATGTCCAGCGTCTGGTAGGAGAAGCGGATCGGTGGCCACAGTGCCCAGCCGTTCTCCTCGATCTGCTCCTGGATGAACGGGTCCAGATAGTCGGTCCGGGTGGGCAGAAAGCCGCCGAACTCGGTTTCCGGGTAGTCCACCAGCAGTGGCGCGTACCACTGGCCGTCGTAGTGCAGCACGAGCGGCTTGTCGTTGGCGACGAGTTCCGCCGCGAGGCTGACCAGAAACAGAGCTCCGAACAGCCACAGCGACACCCGGGCGCGGCGGTTGGCCTTGAAGGCGTTCAGGCGGCGCCGGGTGATCGGCGAAAGGCGAAGGGCGGCCATGGTCACGACTCCCGGGTGGCAAAGTCGATGCGGGGGTCGACCCACACGTAGGTGAGATCCGAGACGAGCTTGAGGATCAGCCCGATCACGGTATAGAGGAACAGCGTGCCGAAGATCACCGGGTAGTCGCGCTGCATCACCGCCTCGAAGCCGAGAAGGCCGAGTCCGTCCAGCGAAAAGATCACCTCGATCAGCAGCGCCCCGGTGAAGAAGATGCCGATCATCGCCGCCGGTAGCCCGGCGATGATGATCAGCATGGCGTTGCGAAACACGTGCCCGTAGAGGATGCGATGCTCGCTTGCGCCCTTGGCCCGGGCGGTGAGCACGTACTGCTTGTGGATCTCGTCGAGAAAGCTGTTCTTGGTGAGCATGGTCAGCGTGGCGAAGCTGCCGATGGCCGCCGCGGCGACCGGCAGGGTGATGTGCCAGAAGTAATCCTTGATCTTGCCGAAAAGCGAAAGCTCGGCGAAGTCCGGCGAGGTGAGCCCGCGCAGCGGAAACCAGTCCAGGTAGCTTCCACCGGCGAACAGCACGATCAGCAGGATGGCGAACAGAAAGCCGGGAATGGCGTAGCCGACGATCACCAGTCCCGAGGTCCAGACGTCGAAGCGCGAGCCGTGGCGAAGCGCCTTGCGAATCCCCAGCGGAATCGAGATCAGATAGACCAGCAGCGTCGTCCAGAGCCCGAGCGAGATCGACACCGGCAGCCGCTCGATCATCAAGTCGATCACCGGACGGTCGCGAAAGAAGCTGGTGCCGAAATCCAGGCGCAGGTAGTCGCCCATCATGGTCAGGAAACGCTCGTGGGCGGGCTTGTCGAAGCCGAACTGCTGCTCGAGCTGGGCGATGAAGCGCGGGTCGATGCCGCGTGCCCCGCGCGAGTCGTCGCTGACCTGGATGTCCGCGCCGCCCATGTCCAGGCGCGTGCTGGCCATGGCGTCGGCGCCTTCGAAGCGTGCCAGCATCTGGTCGATCGGCCCGCCCGGGGCGGCCTGCACGATCATGAAGTTGAGCAGCATGATGCCCAGCAGCGTCGGGATCATCAACAGCAGTCGGCGTAGGGTATAGCGGGCCACGATGAACTCCAGTCAGTGGGGCGAAGGCCCGGTCAACGGCGCCGTTCGAGCTCGGCTTCGCGCTCGGCGTCCACCCACCAGGCGTCCAGGTCCATGGCGTATGCGGGAAAGGGCTCCGGGTACCCGAACTTGTTCCACACGGCAATGCGCGTCTCGCCGGAGTGGTAGTGGGGAATGGCGTAGAAGCCCCAGCGCAGCACCCTATCCAGCGCTTGGGTCGCGGTGTCCAGGGCCTCGCGGTCCTCGGCACGGATGATGTGGTCGACCAGGTCGTCCACCGCCGCGCTCTTCAGGGCCATGCGGTTGCGGCTCTGAGGCGTGTCGGCCGCCGCGCTCGTCCAGTAGTCGCGCTGCTCGTTGCCGGGGTTGTTCGACTGCGGGTAGTGGCTGATCACGATGTCGTAGTCGTAGTCGCGCACCCGGTTGAGGTACTGGTTGATGTCGACGATGCGCATGGACGTGTCGATGCCGAGCCGTGCCATGTTCCTGAGCATGGGCTGCACCACCCGCTCCATCGCCGCGTCGTACATCAATACCTCGAGGCGCAGCGGGCGGCCGGTTTCGGCATGGATCAGCTCGCCTTCCTCGATCTCGTAACCGGCGTCGCGCAAAAGCGCCAGGGCGCGGCGCAGGCGCTCGCGCAGATCCTCCGGCTCGGCGATCGGCAAGGGATCGGTGAACAGCCGGTCCGAGTGAAAGGCGTCGACCAGCTCCTCGCGGTGCGGCTCGAGCAGCGCGAGCTCCTCTTCGGAAGGCGCTCCCCGGGCCTGCATCTCGGAGTTCTGGAAATAGCTCTCGGTGCGCGAGTAGGCGCCGTAGAAGATGTTGGTGTTGAGCCACGGGAAGTCGAAGGTGAGGGAGAGCGCCTCGCGTACCCGGGCGTCCTGGAACTTCGTCTTTTGCAGGTTGAAGACGAAGGCCTGCATCAGCGACGGGTTCACGTCCGGCACGGTGATGCGCTCGATCAGCCCCTCACGGTAGGCGGGGAAGTCGTAGCCGATCGCCCAGGTGGCGGCGCGGGCATCCTCGCGAAAGTCGATAAGTCCCGCCTTGAAGGCCTCCCAGGCGATGTCCCGGTCGCGATAGTAATCGAAGATCACCCGGTCGATGTTGAAGCGCCCGACGTTGACCGGCAGATCCTTCCCCCAGTAGTTCTCGTCGCGTTCGTAGACGATGCGCCGGCCCGGGTCCACCTCGGCGATTTCGTAGGGGCCGGAGCCCGGGTGAGCGGCGAGGGTGGGCGAGCCGAAGTCCCGCGGCTCCCAGTAGTGGCGCGGCAAAATCGGCAATTGGGTGACGATCAGCGGCAGCTCACGGGAGGTGGTGTCGCTGAACTCGAAGCGCACCTGGTGCTCGCTCTGCGCGATCACCTGGGAAACCCCGGCATAGTAGCTTGCGTAGAACGGGCTGCCCTGCTCGCGCAAGAGATCGAAGGAGAACACCACGTCGTAGGCGGTCAGCGGCTCGCCGTCCTGGAAGCGCGCCTCCGGGCGCAGGTCGAACTCGATCCATTCGCGCTCCGGGTCCAGGCGTACGCCTTCGGCGACCAGCCCGTAGAGACTGAAGGGTTCGCCCGGGTTGCTCGCCATCAGCGTGTCGTAGATCCGGCCGATGCCCGTGGCGGGGGTGCCGCGAATGATGAACGGGTTGGTCGAGTCGAAGCTCGATCCCACGGCGGTCTGGATCATGCTGCCCCCCTTGGGGGCCTGCGGGTTGACGTGGGGAAAGTAGGCGAACCCGTCGGGAAGTTCGGGGCTGTCGTAGAGCGACAGGGCGTGGACGGTCTCCACCGGGCCGCTGGAAGGCTCCTCCATGAGCGACTGGACGACGCTCTCGTCGCTTGCCGCCACCGGCAGGGAGAGCGCGCCGAGGGTCAGCAGCAGCGCACGCAAGGTATTCACAAACGCCACACCGCTTTGCATGAAGGATGTCCTATCGTTGCCAAGAGGCCATCACACCCGCGCGATGGCCGAAGGATGAATGCTCCTCAGCGCGCCGTGAGCGCCAGAAGCTGCCCGGGGGTGAGTGCACCGGGGCGGTCTAGCGCATTCCAGCGAATAAGATCGCGCTGGTCAAGGTTATATCGTGCGGCGATGGCGGAAAGGCTGTCTCCGTTTTCGACGCGGTGGACCGCCGGCGTCTCGGTCGAGGCCAGGGCGCGGTCGCTGCTTTGCGAGAGTTCGGCGATCAGTTCGCTGTCCGCGGATTCGGGTACCAGCAGCGTCTGGCCGTTGCGCGGGCCCGCCTGGGCGCCGAGCAGGCCGGGGTTGAGTTCGGCCAGGGCCCGCTGGCTGACGTTGAGAAGCTGCGAGGCTTCGGCCAGGCTCAGCGGGTTTTCGAGCTTGACCTTGGCGAAGGCCGGGGTGGCCTGAATGTCCGGCAGCTCGACCCCGTAGCGCTCCGGGTCCTGGATGATGGTGGCGATCGCCTTGAGCTTGGGCACGTACTGCATGGTTTCCGACGGCAGCGACAGATCCCAATAGCTTCCGTCGAGCCCCTGGCTCTGGGCGCTGCGCAGGGCCTTGTTGACGGTACCGGCGCCGGCGTTGTAGGCGGCCAGCGAGAGCATGATGTCGCCTTGGTACCACTCGGCGGCCTGGGACTCGAGGTAGTCGAGCGCCGCCTGAGTCGAGGTGACGACGTCCAGGCGCCCATCGTAACTCTGGTTGCGCACCAGCCCCAGGGCGTCACCGGTACCGGGCATGAACTGCCAAAGCCCCGCCGCGCCGCGATGGCTCTTGGCACTGGGGTCGAAGGAGCTTTCGACGAAGGGAATCAAGGCAATCTCGCCGGGCAGGCCGCGCTCGCTGACCTGCTCGCTGATCCAGGCAAGCCAGGGTGTGGCTCGCCGGGTGATCTCGACGATGTTCTGCGGGCGGGCGCGGTAGTGCTCGATCCATTCGTCGACCCGCGCCTGCGCCTCCAGCGGCAGGGTGATTTCCTGCCACTGGAAGCTCTGGCGCATCACGCTCCAGACGTCTTGGGGCTCGAGGCTCAGCGAGTCCCAGAAGTGGCCGTGGTAGGCGTCGAGGCGCGGCGCTCGGGCTTGCTCTTCGCGCGGCGAGGGTAGGGGTGTCGTGGTGCTGGAGGAGGCGTTGAAACTGCCGAGCGTGCCGGGGGAGGCTTCGGAGTTCGCGGCGGCGGCCATCAAGAGGCCCATGATCACGGTGCTGCCAGCGCTCAACACAAAGCGCTGGCGGATCGTACGATAGGTCATAGTCGGTCTTTTGGCTAAAGGCGTTAGAAACGGTTCTTCCATTCGCGCAACGTCGTGAACGTCGCCAGGTCGTCACCATTCGGGCCTTGTGTACCTGCGCTGCGGCGCACGCTGTCGGTGGCCAGGCGCAGGTAAGGGTTGATCTTGAGCTCGCGCCCGATGGTGCTGGGAAGCGTGGGGCGATCCATCGCGCGCGCTTTGTCGCATTCGTTGCGGACATGAGGGAGGGCAGTATTGTCCGGGTCTGCCGCCTGGGCGAAGGCCAGATTGGCCTGGGTGTATTCGTGGCCCGCGAACACCAGGGTGTCCTCGGGAAGGCGCGCCAGGGTGTTCAGAGAGTCGAGCATCTGGGCGGGCTCGCCTTCGAACAGACGACCACAGCCGGCGCTGAACAGAGTATCTCCGCAGAACAGCAGCGCCGGAATGCCGGCGGCGAAGTAGCTGACGTGATCGAGGGTATGGCCGGGGGTGGCGATCACCTCGAACAGACGTCCCATTACGCGGATCTCGTCGCCGTGATCGACGACCTGGTCGATGCCTTCGATGGCCGGGTTGTTCGGGCCGATCACGTGGGCCCCGTAGCGCTTCTTGAGCTCCTTGACACCGCCGGTGTGATCGCCGTGGTGGTGGGTGATGAGGATCGTGGCGAGTGTCAGGCCTTCGCGCTCGAGAAGCTCGATGACTGGTGCCGCTTCGCCGGGGTCCACCACGCAAACGTTTTGGCTGGTATCCTGTCTCAGCAACCAAATATAGTTGTCACTCAGCGCGGGAATCGGTGTCACGCTCATCATGGGCGAGATCCTTTAACGTTCAGACAACGCTGCTGCGTGGGTCTTGGACGACCCACAGCGGTCGAAAAAAGTCGCTACTTTGGAGGCAAGCGCAGTTCATGTCAAATTCCCCGACGGCGGCGATGCTCGCCCGATGCATGACCCAAAGCCAAGCTTACTGGCAGTCGCCGGCGGGGCGTTCGCTGTGGGAAGCGCAGCGTGCCTGCCTGGGACCAGTGGTGGAAAACCGCCGTGGCCAGCACGGCCTGGAGATGGGCATGGGGCGCTCGCTGCTCGGTCCCTCCGCCATTCCCCACCGCATTCGCTGGGCGCCGAACGAGGCGCTGGCGGAGTCCGCCTCCACCCTGGTGTGCCCGCCGGATCGCTTCGCGCTACCCGATCGTTGCCTCGACACCGTGGTGATCCATCACTGGCTCGAGCAGTTGCCGGATGCCCACTTCACGCTGCAGGAGGCCGCCCGGGTCACCAGCGATCACGGCGTGCTGGTGCTGTTCGGCTTCAACCCGGTGAGCGTGGGCGGGCTCTTGAAGCGCTGGCGCAAGCCCGGTGCGACGTTTCCCTTCGTCGGGCGCTGGATGAGCGTCAATCGCCTGCGCGACTGGCTGGCGTTTGTGGATTTCGAGGTGGAGCGCGTAGACTACTGCTGTTTTCGTGGCCGCATGAACGCCCCCTGCGGCGAGCACTGGGAAGCCCTCGGGCGGCGCCATAACCTGCCGCTCGGGCAGAGCTACATGATCAAGGCGCGCCGCCGCGAGCGCGGTGCGCCGATCGAGCGCATTCGCTTCGGGTTGCCCGCCAAGGCATCCCCTTCGTCGCTGGGCGCCACGCGTCGCCATGCGCCGGTGAAATCCATCGAGTCATCATCCCGTCTAGTGAAGGAAAATCAGCGTGACTAAGCAGGACAATCAGCCCCATGTCGTGGTCTATACCGATGGCGCCTGTCGTGGAAATCCCGGGCCCGGAGGGTGGGGAGTGGTCCTGTCGAGCGGCCCGCACGAGAAGACGCTAAAGGGGTTCGAGCCGCAGACCACCAACAACCGCATGGAGTTGATGGCCGCCATCATGGCGCTTCGCGCGCTTACGAAATCCTGCCACGTGGAGCTCTGGACCGACTCCCAGTACGTGCGCCAGGGCATCACCCAGTGGATTCACAATTGGGTCAAGCGCGGCTGGATGACCGCCGCCAAGCAGCCGGTCAAGAACGCCGAGCTCTGGAAGGCGCTGCACGAGCAGACCCACCGCCACCGTGTCGAGTGGCACTGGGTGAAAGGGCACAGCGGCCACCCCGGCAACGAGAAGGCCGATGCGCTGGCCAACGAAGCGATCGACGAACACAACAGGAGCACGCCATGCGCCAAGTAATTCTCGATACGGAAACCACCGGCATCGAAACCAAGGATGGCCACCGTATGGTGGAAATCGGCGCAATCGAGATGATCAACCGCCGCTTTACCGGACGCACCTACCACCAGTACATCAATCCCGAGCGACACATCGACGCCGAGGTGGTGGCGGTTCACGGCATCGACGATGCGCGGGTGGCCAACGAGCCGGTGTTCGCCGCGATCGCCGACGAGTTCTGGGCGTTCATCGAGGGCGCGGAGCTGGTCATCCACAACGCGCCTTTCGACGTCGGCTTCATCGACCATGAGCTGAACCTGGTCAACAAGAAACGTCAAGGTCCGGTGCTTGGGCCGGTACGCGATCACTGCCGCGTGCTGGATACCCTGACCATGGCGCGGCAGATGCACCCGGGCCAGCGCAACAGCCTCGATGCTCTGTGCAAGCGCTATGACATCGACAATGGCCACCGCGTGCTGCACGGCGCCTTGCTCGACGCCGAGATCCTCGCCGACGTCTACCTGGCGATGACCGGCGGGCAGACGGCCCTGAGCCTCGATGCGGAAGCTTCGGCCGAGCGTGAGCAGAGCTCCCAGGCAAGTGAAGGCATGGCGATCCGGCGCCTGGCGCTGACACCCGGGCAGTTGCGTGTCATTCGCCCGAACAGTGCGGAAGAGGCGGCGCACAGCGCCAAATGTCAGGCGCACCAGCTGCGCTGGCTCGAGGGCGAGGCGACCGATGCTCAGGCGTGAAATACCCAGCGGCGTGAGTGAAGGGCGGGTGATTCGACTGGCCCGCGGTCGCATCGCCCCGGGACTTGCAACCGAAGATGGCATGCTCACCCCGCTGCAGCCGACTCAAGCCTGGAGCGCCGCGTTCGAGCCGCTTTGCTACTGGCAGGACGAGCCGGTGGCGCTGTCGATCGAAGACGACTTCGAGGAGCATTGGCTCGAAGGGCGTGCCTGGCTCGATCAACTCTCGAGTGCCTGGTTCAGCCTGCTCTCCACTGCGCTTCAGGTGGGCGCCTGGCTCGAGAATCACCGCTTCTGCGGGCGCTGCGGCGCACAGGCAACACGGCTGTCCGCCGAGTTCGCCATGCATTGCCACGCCTGCGGGCATCGCAACTATCCACGTATCTCGCCGTGCATCATCACGCTGGTGACGCATGGCGAGGCGATGCTCCTGGCCCGCAGTCCGCGCTTCCCGCCGGGGCGCTACTCCACGCTTGCCGGCTTCATCGAGCCCGGCGAGTCCGCCGAGGAGGCCGTGCATCGTGAGGTGTTCGAGGAGGTGGGGGTTCACGTCGACAACCTGCGCTATCACCAGAGCCAGGCGTGGCCGTTTCCCCACTCGCTGATGCTGGGGTATTTCGCCGAGGCGACCACGCGGCGTATCGTCATCGACGGCGTCGAGATCAGCGACGCCGCCTGGTTCTCGCCACGCACGCTACCGTCGCTGCCGCCGACCTACTCGATTTCGCGAGACTTGATCGAGACGCATCTGGCGCGCGTTCGCTAGAAGACGATCGGCGTCACTCGCCGGGAAAGAGGCTGGTGAGCTTGGTGGCCAGCATGATGTTGCCGGTGGCCTTGAGCTTGCCGGTCATGAAGGCGGTCATGCCGTTGATCTCGCCGCTCATGATGCCCTTCAGGGTTTCGGTGCTGGTGCTGAGCGTGACCGACGGGTCGTCGTGCTCGCCCTGCTGGATGTCCAGGGTGCCGTCCTGGACGTGAAGGTAGTGGCTCTGCTCGTCGGAGAAGTGGAACTGGAACACATCGTCCATTCCCTTGGCGGCCTCGGGGTCGAAGCGGCGCTTGAGCTTGTCGAAGGTGGTCGTGGACATCGTGCATTTCCTGTGCGTATTCGTTTGAAGGCATTGCGTACCCGCTCACCCTAGGATGAAAGCGAACGGGCGCCTTGCAGACTATTTAAAACGTTCTTCTTAGGCAAGCGTCGCGACAGGCAGAGCCTTCGTGACATGCCGACAACTGCAAAAGGAGAGTGCAGATGAGTGAATGGATCGTCCATATAGGCACCTTCTTGATTCAAAGCCTCATTCTGACGGTGCTGTTGGTACTGGCGGGGCTGGTGCTGTTGCGCGGCAAGCGCGGTGGCGAGCGCCAGCCGACGC
>NZ_JAMZBC010000002.1 GCF_024158715.1 Halomonas sp. 707D7
CCCAGGACGCGGCGCTGCGCAGCGTGCGCGACCGAGCGGACATTTTCGAGTCCGGCGGCAACGTCATCCGCCTGGGCCCGCGCCACCGCTTCAGCGTCAACCAGCAGCACCTGGACCTGACCCTGGTGCCGCGTGACGAGCGGCTCATGCTGCATCTCACCGGCACCCAGTATTTCGAGCCGCTCATCGACGAGCGCCTGACCGCGCTCTCCGACTACTGGAGCATGTCGCTGCCGTCGGAGAGCCGGCGCGTCTATCGCGCCGAGTACCTGGCCTACCGCTTCATGGAGACGTTGACCCGGCCGGAGGCGGCACCGGTCAACGTCGAGGATGTCGATGCGCTTCAGCGCCAGATCGCCACCTTCGCCTCGCCCCGCTACCGCGAGGGCTACGAGAAGGGCATCCACGACCACGACGCCGCGCTGATCGTGCGCACCCTGTGGCCGGCGCGCCAGAGCGCGGGGCTTCTGGGGTTCGGCCCGCTGCCCCGGGCGCTGGCCATGCTGTTCTGGGCGAACCTCAAGCAGGACGACGAGGCGGCCCGCAACCTGCGCGCCCGCTGCCTCTCGGCGGGGATCCTTTCGCGCATCATGCAGAGCGAGGACCTGCTGACGGCGCTGATCGAGGAGATCGCCCCGGCGCTCGAGGCGTTCGTCCAGGGCCATAAGCTGCCCGGGACAGCGGGCCAGCAGGCCAGCGCCGCGGAGTTTCTGGTGCGCCGGCTCGCCGAGGAGGGCGACGCCTTCCCGGTGACCCGCTACGCCGACGCCCTGGTGGAGAGCTTCACCACCACCATGCAGCGCCAGGGCCACTACGGCCACTTCGAGGAGGCGCTGGCGGTGGTGCAAGGCCAGCCCGGCGCGCGCTGGACGATCACTTCCCACTGGCTCACCGCCCACGCCCGCCAGGCGGGCCACGAGGACGCTCTGCACTTTCTGCCCGAAGCGATCGCCATGCTCAACACCGCCGGGCGGCTCGAGACCCGCGCCCAGAGTGTCGAGCTCGCCTTCACCGTGGAGGGGCTTCTTGGCCAGCACGAGCGCCTCGACCAGCAGCGGCTCGCGCTGTCGCTCGACGACTTCCAGGAGCGCCTGCGCCACCACGAGCACGCGGTGATTCCCGCCTGGACGCGGCTGCAGGAGCGCCGCCAGACGATCCTCAACGAGCAGCGCGAGCGCCTGCGCCTCGAGGAGTACCTGCCCAAGCCGCTGAACTCCTTCGTGCGCAACAAGCTGATCACCGAGAGCTACCTGCCGATCATCGGCGACAACCTGGCCAAGCAGATGGGCACCGTGGGCGATACGCGCCGCTCCGACAACAGCGGGCTGTTGATGATGATCTCGCCGCCGGGCTACGGCAAGACCACGCTGATGGAGTACGTCGCCAACCGCCTGGGACTGATCTTCATGAAGATCAACTGCCCGAGCCTGGGGCACGACGTCACCTCGCTCGACCCGGAGGCGGCGACCCACTCCACCGCGCGCGCCGAGCTCATCAAGCTCAACCTGGCCTTCGAGATGGGCAACAACGTCATGCTCTACCTCGACGACATCCAGCACACCCACCCGGAGTTCTTGCAGAAGTTCATCTCGCTGTGTGACGGCAGCCGGCGCATCGACGGCATCTGGAACGGGCGCACCAAGACCTACGACATGCGCGGCAAGCGCTTCTGCATCGCCATGGCGGGCAACCCCTACACGGAAAGCGGCGACGTCTTCAAGGTGCCGGACATGCTCGCCAACCGCGCCGACGTCTACAACCTGGGCGACGTGCTCAGCGGCATGGAGGAGGTGTTCGCGCTCTCCTACATCGAGAACTCGATGAGCGCCAACACCGTGCTGGCGCCGCTGGCCACCCGCGGGCTCGACGACTTCTACCGCTTCGTCGACCTGGCCCGGGGCCGCGAGGTGCCGAGCACCGACTTCGAGCACGACTACAGCGCAGCGGAGCGCGAGGAGATCCTCGCCGTGCTCAGGAACATGTTCAAGGTGCGCGAGGTGGTGTTGCGGGTCAACCAGCAGTACATCGCCTCCAGTGCCCAGGCCGACGAGTACCGCACGGAGCCGCCGTTTCGCCTGCAGGGGAGCTATCGCAACATGAACCGCCTGGCGGAGAAGATCTCGCCCATTCTGAGCGACGACGAGCTCCAGGCGATCATCGACGACCACTACGTGGGCGAGGCCCAGCTTCTCACCCAGGGCGCCGAGGAGAACCTGCTCAAGCTCAAGGAGCTGCGCGGCACGCAAAGCGACGAGGAGAAGGCGCGCTGGGAAGCGATCAAGCGCGAGTTCAAGCGCCGCCAGCTCACCGGCGGCGACGAGGAGACCGGCGCGCTGGTGGTCCGCCAGCTGAGCCTGATCGCCGAAGGCATTGGCCAGTGGGGCAAGGCGCGCCAGGATGAACGCTAAGGCCGCCCTCGCCGGCGGGCCAGCGGCGACCGACGAAATGCATCGTTTTGAAGGAGTTCTCTCATGAGTGGAAAGCCGGCAGCACGCGTCACCGACGACACCGCCTGCCCGAAAACTGGGCACGGCACCAACCCGCTGGTCGAGGGCTCACCGGACGTGTTCCACGACGGGCTCAATGCCGCCCGCCTCGGCGACAGCTCCGCCTGCGGCAGCCCCATCGCCTCCGCGGTCTCCTCCACGGTGTTCATCAACGGCAAACCCGCCGCCGTGCTCGGCAGCGTCGGCGGCCACGGCAACACCATCGTCGAGGGCTCGGGTACGGTCTTCATCGGCGACGCCTGAACGCTTTTGCGCGAGCATCGGTGACAAGGCAGAGCTTCGCGGGTGCGCCTGCCGGCTTACCCGCGCTACGGTGCGTGCTTGATGTGTCACGAATTCGCGGGTATACCTGCCGGCTTACCCGCACTACGGTTCTTGCTCTGATGTATCCCTAGCCCCGTAGCGCGGCATAACGAGCGCAGCGAGGCATCCGCGACGGCGGCCTCAGCCGCCTTGGTAGTGGCATCCCATCAGCAGCGGCAGGTTGTTATGCCGGAGCATGGAGGGCTAATCGATCCGAAGTTCTCCCTTGCCGACCCAGACGGCGCGGCCACCGACGCGTACCCGGTCAGCCTCCATGGCGGTGTCGATCACGCTGGGCCGGCCCATTTCCACGCCCTGGTGAAGGGCCCAGCGCCGCGCCGTTCCGGTGGTGGCAAGGTAGCCGCTCAGTGCCGCCGCCGCGCTGCCGGTGGCGGCATCCTCGCACACGCCGTGCTCGCGGGAGAACATGCGGGTGCGAAGCAGCGGCGGGGTATCGGTCACGTAGAGATAGACTTGCTCGACACCGGTTGGCGCCACGCGGGCCTTCCATTCGGCGGCCGAGAGGCTGACCGCCGCCAGCGCTGTCAGATCACGCAGCTCGATCAGATGAAAGGCCAGCCCGCAGGAAGAGATCACGGGCGTGCCGACGACCTGGTGCGCCTCGAGCCCCAGCAGCGCCGCGGCGGCGGGGCCGTCCAGCGCGCTCGGTTCTATCCGGGCGGGGCGCGCGGTGATGAAGCTGGCTCGGTCAGCGTCGAAAGTGATGGGCAGCGCGCCGACTGGCGGCACCAGCGTCAGCGTCTGCCTGCGATCGACCAGGCCGAGATCGGCCAGAAGCCAGGCGGTGCCCACGGTCGGGTGGCCGGCGAAATCGAGCTCTTCGACCGGCGTGAAGATGCGCATCGGGTAGCGATTCGCCGCGTCGGCGCGACCCAGGAAAACCGTTTCCGCCAGGTTGAGCTCCCGGGCGATCGCCTGGCACGTGGCGCTCTCGAACGCGTCGGCATCGAGAAACACGGCGAGCTGGTTGCCGGCGAAGCGGGTATCGGTGAAGACGTCGAGCAGGTGGTAGGTCGCGGTTTTCATAAAAGATCCTTCGTAAAAGAGGGCGTCAGAAAAGGCGGCGGCTTTCGCGGCGAACCTGGGCGCGGCTGATGCCGACATCCCTCAAGAGGCGGTCGTCGAGGGTAGCGAGCTGGCGGCGGCTGCGGCGACGCTCGAGATAACGATGCAAGCCGGCACGAAGTTGGTTGAGCGTGAAGCGGGGCATGGGGCGTCCTCCGGTAGGTGACGCTTCAAGGTTACTCAGTGGAACGGTCGCCATACAGATATAGAAATAACTGTTTTATCAATACAGATGGGGTATGTTGCAAGGCTGTAGGGTGGGTTTAGCCACTATCTGTATGGTGACTGATGAGGAAGGCACCGTGACACGCTATGAATCCGTGGCCGCTGTATTGCGCGAGCGCATCGAGCATGGCCTTTACCGGCCGGGGGATCGCTTGCCGTCGATTCGCGCCGTGTGCCAGGAAATGAACGTGGGCATCTCGACCGCGCAGGAAGCGTATCGGCAACTCATGGACGCGGTGCTGATCGAATCACGCCCGAAATCCGGCTACTTCGTGCGGCCGGGCCACGCGCCTTCGGTGCTGCCCTCGGCGTCACGCCCGGCCCAGCGGCCGCTGGACGTCTCCCAGTGGGATCAGGTACTGGAGCTCATCGCCACCCGGCGCGACGACGACCGTCTGCAGCTGGGGCGCGGGGTGCCGAACCTCGAATGCGCCACGCTCAAGCCGCTGTCGAAGATCTTGGGCGGGCTGCATCGCCGTACCGATCTCAATGGCTTCAACTACGACACGCTCATCGGCAGCCCCGAGCTTCGCCAGCAGATCGCCAAGCTGGCGGTGGCGTCCAACTGCCTGCTGCACCCGGACGACATCCTGATCACCACGGGCTGCCAGGAGGCGCTGGCCATCGCCCTGCGCATTCTGACCCAGCCCGGCGACGTGGTGGCAGTGGACTCCCCCAGCTTCTATGGCACCCTGCAGATCCTCAAGGCCAACGGCCTGAAGGCACTGGAGATTCCTACCGACCCGCAAACCGGTATCAGTCTCGAAGCGCTGGAGCTGGCGCTCGAGCAGTGGCCGATTCGCGCGATCCAAATCACGCCCACCTTCAACAACCCGCTGGGCTACACCCTGCCCGCCGAGCGCAAGCGCGCGCTCGTGCAGCTCGCCCAGCGCTTCGACGTAGCGATCATCGAGGACGATATCTACGGCGACCTGGCCTACTCCCAACCCCGCCCGCCGACCGTGAAATCCTTCGACGACGATGGCCGGGTGCTGCTGTGCAGCGGCTTTTCCAAGACCCTGGGCCCCGGATTTCGAGTCGGTTGGCTGGCGCCGGGGCGCTACCGGGACCAGGCGCTGCACATGAAGTACGTCTCCACCGGCGCCTCGGCCACGCTGCCCCAGCGGGCGGTGGCGGAATTCATCGCCAAGGGCCATTTCGATCGCCACCTGCGCGCGGTCATCCGCCAGTACCAACGCCAGCGCGACGTGATGATTGGCTGGGTGCAGCGCTACTTCCCGCCCGGCACCGGCATCAGCTACCCCCAGGGCGGCTTTATGCTCTGGGTGGAACTGCCCGCCGCCGTGGACTGCCTGCGCCTCAACGACCACCTGGCCGCGCACCGCCTCCACGTCGCCCCGGGAGCGCTATTCTCCGCCTCCGGCAAGTTTCGCCAGTGCTTGCGCTTGAACTACGCGTTCACACTTACGCCGGATATCGAAGATGCCGTGCGCCGGGTGGGTGAGGCAGCGGGAGCGATGGTCGAGGAAGCCCTGCAGCCGCTCGAGGAGCGACGTATGACTCGGTAGACACCACCGTGAATACGCAGCTATAACATCACGCTTGGTGGACTTTTATAACGATTCTGCAAGTAACTGATTTCATGGTTCTTTAATAATATGTTGTTGATCAAAAAGTAACCAGGAACGGTGGTGGCTTTTTTGTTGCCTGTTTTTGTCTTTTAGATCAATTGTCTATAATTAGACCGTTCCCCGCAGGCGCGGGGATGAACCGCGCTGAAGGTGGCCGGCAATTACGACATGATGCCGTTCCCCGCAGGCGCGGGGATGAACCGTTTTACCTAGCGAATCGTAATATTCTATGGCCCGTTCCCCGCAGGGGCGGGGATGAACCGCACCCGCGTAGAGAAACCATTGCATGGGAATGCCGTTCCCCGCAGGCGCGGGGATGAACCGGTTTGGTTGTTGAAACCGACCATTCGCACGCCCCGTTCCCCGCAGGCGCGGGGATGAACCGGTTTATTTTTCTACCAGATGATGTATTTATGCCCGTTCCCCGCAGGCGCGGGGATGAACCGCCGTTGTGCCCCATCACGATCGCGGTCGGGTACCGTTCCCCGCAGGCGCGGGGATGAACCGAACCGCTTCACCTCGCTACCCGGCCACACGTCCCGTTCCCCGCAGGCGCGGGGATGAACCGGGGCTGTACAGTGCCAGCGCGCTGACCAACCACCGTTCCCCGCAGGCGCGGGGAACGGCGCGTGCCGTAGGTGCTGATGTTCAAGCGCGGCGGTTCATCCCCGCAGGCGCGGGGAACGGTCTAATTGTAGTCACTTGTTTTAAAAAAGAAAAATCGCCAATGGAAAATTCACCAGCGATTTTGATCATTTTTTATACAGCCACTTTTTGTTAAAGAGCTTTTAAAACAGCTACTTGTCTTTAGGCGGTAAAAAGCGCACCAACCGTAAACCGTCGTGGTCGATGGGAATACGCCGGTTGTCGCCAAACGTCTGGAACTCGAAGCCCGATTCGTGATTGCTGGCCCAGGCCATGGCGACGTTGCCGCCCTCCTCGGCCAGTACCTCGATCTGCTCCCAGATCATCTCCCTGATGCGCTTGCTGACATCGCCCACGTAGACCCCGGCGCGAATTTCCAGCAGCCAGACGGCCAGCCGACCTCGCAAGCGCGGGGGCACCGCTTCCGTCACCACGACCAGCATCGCCATGTCATCTGCTCCTGTGGCCACTGTCGCCCAGCGATTCCGGCTCGGGAATGGCGGGCGGCACGGCATCCTCCGGCGGCAGTGGAGGCTCAATGTCACCGGCAGCCAGCACCTCTTCGATCATGGGAATGATGCGCTGAAGCAGCCGGGTCTGCTTGAACGCATCACGACAGGCCACGCGCACCTCGCGCTCGGGCATGGGCGGGTTCTTCGCGGCGATGCGAAATGCCGCCGGAACCACGGTTTCGAATTTGACGATATCGGCGATGTCGTAGACGAAGCTCAAGGGCTTGCCGGTGTGCAGAAACCCGATGGCCGGAGCGTAACCCGCCGCCAGAATCGCGGCTTCTGTAATGCCATAGAGGCAGGCGGTGGCGGCCGAGAGGCACTGATTGGCTACGTCCGAAGCATCCCATTGTTTCGGGTCATAGCGTCTTCCATGCCATTTCAGCCCGTACTGCTTGGCGAGCACCTGGTAGGTCTTGCGTACCCGCGCGCCTTCTATGCCGCGCAACTGCTCGACGCTGCGCCGGGAGGGCGGTTCCTCGCCAAAACGCAGCTCGAACATCTTGCGCACGACCTTGAGCCGCAGGCTCTCATCCAACGCCAGCCGGGCCTGATAGAGCAGCTTGTCCGAACGGGCTCCACCCGGCTGGCCGGCGCTGTAGAGCCTCACCCCGGCATCGCCCACCCAGATCAACAGCGTGCCGACGACCGAGGCCAGCTTGACCGCCGCGTGAGAGACCCGCGTGCCGGGCTCGAGCAGCAGGCACGCTACCGAGCCGACCGGAATATGCATGCGCTCGCCGTTGACCTCGTCGACGACCACGAACGCACCGTCGCGCACATCGATCTGCCCCATGCCGACGAAGATCATCGACATGCGATCCTTCAGAGGGATGGGCTTGAGGGGAATGAAGCTCATGGATCACTCCGGCAAGCGGCGCAGCAGCAGTAGCCCACAGCCAAACGCCTTGGCGCGGCCAATACCCTGTTGAAGCGTTTGACCGAGCAGTGTGGGGTCGGTCACTTCCAGCAGGCCTTCGTAATCCACGCTGGAGTAGCGAATGGGCTGGCCGCCCTCCTTCTTGCCCAGCGCGTGCTGACGGTAAGCGCCCACTTCCGGCGTGACGGCCAGCGTGAAGCCGAAGTCTTCCGCGCGACTGTCGAGCCAGTGGCGTGCTGCGGCGTCCATCGCCGCGACGCAGGCTTGGCTCGTTCGCTCTCCTTTGGGAAAGGGATAGCGCGCGTCCATCAACACATCGGCGCGCCGGGAGCGCTGGCCCTGGCCCGCCGGTTTGGCAACGGTAGGGTTGGCACGCAGGCGAAACGCCAATCGATCACCCTTGGCGAGCTTCGGGGCAAACGGCTTGCACTGCACCTCGAAGCCTTTCACGGGTTCGGGGGGCCGGTCGGACCCCATGTAGAAGCGGGGAAGCCCAGCGCTCTTGCCGTTGGCATCCTCTTCCATCTCCTGTCGAAAGATGAAGGGCCGCTCGCCCTTTGGCACACCGGGAAACAGCCGCCAGAGCAGTTGGTGGGCGGTATAGGCGCCGCCTTCCAGTACATCGAACAGCTCGGCGCGGGAGAGGTCGTTGAGATCCAGCCGGATACTTGAAAGATACATCAGCGTGCGCCCTCCCCTTTCTCGATGCGTCGATGCTCCAGACGCGGGCCGAACTGCCAGCGGCGACGGTGCAGCGGCTCGTCCCAGGCCTCGCTGGATTCACTCGAGGTGGCATCGCCGTCGAGTGCGTCGGCCTCGCCTTCCCAGGCGTAGAGCACTTCGTCGGGCAGACGCAGCAAGTCCTTGTCCTTTTTCTCGTTGCCCACCAGCGCCAGCCGGGTAGGCGTTGTTGGGTCCAGCGCGCTTTCAAAGCAGTGGTCCAGCGCCTGGCGCCAGTGGTCGGCCTCGACCAGGGTCGGCACCAGGGGGGCGGCGAGCGGGCACGCCTTACGGCCGAGATAGAGCGGGAAGCGGGGCTTTTCCAGCGCGCTTTTGAGTTCGGCAAGCGTCCAGCAAGCCTTGGCGGTCACGCGTACCGCCACGCTCCACAGGCCATCGCAACGGTAGTCCCGCGAGGAGAGAATGGTATTGAGTGATGCCTTGGGCACCGACAGCTCCTCGCGACGCGAGCGATGAGTCACCTTCGATTGAGATGGCGGCACCTGCACGGTGTGATAATCGCGCATCAGAAGCCCGGGCGAGCGCTGCTTGACTGCGACTTGAAGGCCTTCGCGCAGTTGACGCTGGCCCTCATCGTCGTCGCGCCGGATGCCCAATGCCGCCCCGATCAGCCCGAGGATCGCGCTGCGGCCCGGGTACGTGGCCGTCGGCCGCGTTTCGCCGACCGCCGCTTCGCCCCAGCTCGCCATGGGCGCGTAGAGGCGAAAAACCAGATGGTGTGGCATATCGCCTCCGCTTAGTCGTCGCCCTTGAGAAAGGTCAGCAGCTCCTGCAGGTTGCCGCGCTGAAGATCGCCTTTAAGTGCTGGCGCTTCGTACTCGGGCGTGGCCGAGAGGACGAAACGCCGATCCGCACCGGCACCGTAGGCATCGTCAAAGGCCTGGGCCTGGGTCTCCAGCTTTCGGATCGCCTCGATGCCCTGGCCTTCTCCCATGACCGGCTGCAGGAAAGACGCCGACAGCGAACGTGGCTGCTGGTCGCCCTTCTCGGCCAGCACGTAACTGGCGTGGGCACGCGAACCGAAACTGTTCTGCTTGCCCTTGGGCGAGATCTTGACGGCAGATTCCACCAGCGCGGCGATGGCGCGGTCGGCCAGATCGGTGTTGCCCTGAAGGTTCTCGACCAGCAGGTCGCGGTCGATGCAGAGGTAGAGATAGAACAGTCCGGCGGCGAATCCAGCCTCACCGATGTGGGCTGCACCGCGGTCCTCATCGCCCGTGTTGAGATCATCGACGGCGGTGAAGTAGTCGTCCTCGACCTCGGCGGCGTGCACCGTGATGGCATGCGCTACCTGGCAGGCGGCTTCAACGTTGTAGCTGGGCGCGGCAGCCAGCATCCGCCCGAACAGCGCCACATCGACGGCGGTGGGCCGCCGGGCGAGCAGGCCCTTGAGCTCGTCGTCACTCGGCTCGCGGTTCGCAGCACCCAGCGTATCCGCCAGGGCTTCCAGCGCGTTGAGCTCCTCCGGACCGACATGCACCAGTTGCTCGATTTCGTACTCGTGTTTTTCGCCTTTTTCGACCTTGCGCAGCTTGCCGAAGACACCGGCGATCTTCTCGGCGCTGCTACCGGCCACTTTCTCGTTGGCGCCCGCCTGCACCATGCGGTCGAACACCTGCTTGCCCAGCCGCTTGGTGCGCGTGCCCTTGTGGCCGTCGACCGCCGATTCAAAGAGATCGGACGTGCGCCAGTTGCGCTTCAAGCTTTGTGAGGAAACGCGCAGCCGCCGGGCACCCCCCATGAAGGCCGTCTTGGGGCGGCCCAGGTCGTCGCGGTTGAGGTTGGAAGGCGGATAGGAAGTAAGCAAGTGAAGCTGAATAAAGTGGCTCATGTCGTGTTCCCTGAGTAAAGATGGTGGAGTGAGACTGAAACGTATTTGATGAACGGTGGCCGCCGCTCAGCCCCCGACGCCCGGTTTCAACGCGCGCGCCTGGAAGTAGGCATCACTCATGAGAAAAGCAAAGCGCTGGGTGGCCTCGGCGCGATACTGACCGCGCTGCTCGCGCTCCCAGAGCGCGACCATATCGCCCAGACGAACCACACTGACGCCAGCGTTATCGGCGAGCTTGAGCGCGCGGCGAAAGCGACGAATCAGCTCTTCGGGCGTATGGCAATCGAGCAACTGCTGAAAGCGCAGATCGCTCATTCGGGGGGTGTCGCCGGTATTAGGGCGCTTCTCGCCCAGGCGCTTGCCCAGCGGGGCATCGAAGGTATCGCTACGCAGCTCGCTCGCCACGGCGGCGATGGCCGCCCAGGTTTCGATGCGCCGTTCACGGGAAGCCCAGGGGGCCTCCTTCTGCCAGGCCTTTGTTTCAAGTGCCTGCCATAAATGACGGAACGCCTCGGTCAGCATGACGGATTCGACCGTGTCACAGCGGCGCAGCGTGGCGCGCACGCCGCGTGGGTAAGCTGGCGCCTCGGTGATTTTTTTTAGTGCTGGAGGATCAAGTGTCAATCGCTGCCACCACAGGCGCAGCGTGTAAGCCTCTTCCGAGGTAAGCGCATGGCGATATTCTTTTTCTTTATCGCCCGTTGTGGCCATGCTTTTTACCTCTGGCGAGATTTTTTGTTCTGCTTCATTCATGCGGTACTTACCTCGGAATCGTCTTCAATAATTGGCTTGGTCAGTTCGAAACCACCTGTCGCGGCAAACGCCTGCACCGTCTTGCCGACCTTTTTGCCACTACCGTTCAGATACATCAGCAAATAGCGCCGCGCGCTGGTAATACGCTCGAGCTGCTGCATTTTCATGCCTTCCAGCGGGCCGCTGATCGCCTGGGCGTCGAACAGCGTCAACGCCTCACGCTTGAGTGCCAGATACCATTGGCGGTGAATGTCGGGTGACAGCGTGGGAGACTTTCCTGCCTCGTGCAGTCCTTCTTCGCGTAGCACCTCACCCATCTCACGCAGCGCGGTGAAAAACGCCAGTTGGGTGGCCTCGAAGAACTGGGCGTCGATCTGGCTCATGTCTCCCTTGGCGTCTTTAGGTCTTCTAAACCAAGCATCTCTAAGTCGATCGCGAAGTTCTTTAACAATATTTTCAGCCAACTCGACAAAACGTTTGACCCAATCACGCAGGGTATCTTGATAGAAATCGGGCACTCCTATCAGCGGCATCTCGACGTTGTACCAACCACGCGCTTCCATTTGCTTCATGTCGTAACCGAAGACCCAGAGCCGGGTATGCTTGAACAGCGCATCGAACGCTTCTCCATCGTCGCACGCGGCTTCTACCATTTCGTATTTCTTGAGGTGATGAGTGACCACACGGGCAGGCAATGTGCCGCTGACGATCTCATCTTTCAGCATGAGACCCAACCAGTGCTGGTAGCCACTTGGCCCACCAGGTTGGCCTTTCGTGGACAAAGGAAACTCATCAAGTTTTTTTGGATTCATACGATATGGTGTGAGCGGGTGTCGCCAAGGACCGTCATAGTTGGCGCCATGCTTTTTTGATCGTAAGCGACGAACCAGTTGTTTCGACTCATTGCCACAAATGTCGCAACAACCAGACTCATCGTCGAACAAAAGCCTAAAGCGCCGTGGCATTGACCAGAGGGCGTGCAAAGGATGCACTTGCTCAGGCAGAACTTCGGTGCCTTTCTTGTCACTGACCCGGGTATTGGCCATCCAGAAGAACAGTTCGCTATCGTCAGCCACCGGCGCACGCCAGCGCTGACCTTTCTGTTTTACCGCATCGGTCGGCATCACGTTGGGCCATAGGCGAGCCCAAAGCGAACTTTCTTCGTCTTCCGGCAAAATCAGTGTGGTTAAAGGCCCGCCGCCTCGTAGCCCTGTGCGTATTCCAGCCCCACCTTCAGGCGCGTTGATCTGCATGGTATGGAGTGCTAACGCCGTGCAGTTTGTGCAGAGCTTTTCGACACGATCGCGTTTGACAAAGAAGTCTCGATTTTTCTTGATCGTACTAACGCCTGGAGAATCAACTAGAAGGCTACTAACAGAAGCTTCTTTAACATCCTCAAGTGGGTCAATGTCTTGCATGAAGCGCGGCCCGTCACCATCGAGCTCGAAGGCCGAGGTAAAGGGTGCCAACAGGTCATCGAGTTCGGCCACGCGGGGTGGCGTCTGGTAATGATCGAGCCAAGCATCGGTATCTTTCGGCGTCATGGCCGTCTGCAAAAGCGCGATCAGAAACTGCCAGGCGGCGCCCTGAAAATCAGCGCGGGGGAGTGCGAGATCGAGCACGTCAGGATCGGCGAGGGCCGGGGGTGGGCGGTATTCGATTCGGCCATCTCGATGGCGAAACGGCAGCCAGGGGGCTGTGAGTAGATTCATCGGCACCTCGCGTGCATTATCTCGACGTTAATCGTACTTGTTGACTTACCTTGTCTCGCTTGCCTTTCAGTAAAATGGCAATGTCTATTCTTGTTCAAAACTCACGCCCCACTGTGCGTCGTAACCACATTGGCCCTCCTCTTCCGGCAGCCAGGGCTGCACGAAGCGCAGCCCGCGGTGGCGCTGCTGAAGCGCTTCCCACTGCTCGGCATAGATCTCCGGCAACCGAGCCAGTTTTCTGGCCTGGCTCTCTCTCAGGCGGCAGCGGCTGAGTCGGTCGGCGTGGCGGTGATCGTCTACCCAGAGCCCCAGCTCCTCCCCACGGCGCTTGAGCAGCACGACCTCGATGCTTTGCTCGTCGCTCAGCCTTGTGCCCGTTTCGCGCTCTTCCTGCCAGGGGTCGAAATCGTCATCGAGGCGGTAGCCCTCTTCCAGATTCAGCGCGTTGTGGGTGGCCATCGAGACCGCGTGTTTCGCCATGCCGGTGTGCTCGAAGTGCGCCTGGTCGAACGCTTCGGGCAGGTCATCCGGTGATGCGGCATAAACGCCCTCGATCAAGGTTCGGGCATCGGTGGGCATGGTGATGGCGCCTTGCTGGCGCAGTACGCGCATGGTCAGCCAGACCAGTGAGGTGTCCTTGTAAACGGCCTGGGTGCCGCGATGCGCTTGGCTCAGCCAGTCGGCACGGGGGGTATCGCTCCATGCAGGTGCCAGCACCTGCAGCACGGGCGCGGGGCGAGCGCCGCGCTGATGGCGTTGAAGCCGGCCGGCGCGCTGAATCAAAAGATCGATGGGGGCAATGTCACTGACCATTTGGTCAGCATCGCAGTCCAAAGATTCCTGAAAAACCTGCGTAGTAACAATTACTTGACCTCGCCTCAGCTGGTTATCGGACGTTTTTCCGAAGCGACGGATCACCTCGGACTCGATTCGCTGGCGATCCACCATCGCGAAACGGGCGTGGAACAGCAGGCAGCGCTCGGGGTCCGGATGGCGCTCGCGCAGCGCTTGAAAGGCGCGGATGGCGTCATCGACGGTATTGCGCACCCAGACGATGCACTCACCCGCGTCCACGGCGGCCAGTACGCGCTCGATCCCCTCCTCTTCGCTTTCCAGCCAGTCGATGGTCACGCGGCGCGCGACTTCCGGGCGCGTGGCCACCGGGATCTCTTCGATCGTCTCCGCGCCGCAGTGGGTGAGCAGCGGGTACGCCGTCTTTTCCATTGGCCATGGCGCTGCGCCCAACCCATGCTGCCATGCCGCGGTCAACGCCTCGCGCATGGCGCGAGGAAGCGTGGCCGTCAGAAGAATGGCACTGCCGCCCTGGCGGGCGTGATGAGCCAGCAGTTGGTGCAGCAGGGTCTGCATGTAGTGATCGAAAGCGTGAACTTCATCGACGATTAGCACCTTGCGCGAAAGCCCCAGCAGGCGCAGCGACTGGTGGCGAAACGGCAGGCCACCCATCAGCGCCTGATCGATGGTGCCCACGCCTACATCGGCCAGCAGCGCCTTCTTGTTGGAGTCCGCCAGCCAGCGGTTGCATTGGGTCGAGGCGCTGGCATCCATCGTGGCGTAGTCATCGTGGTCGGGCTGCACGATGGCGCGCTCGAACGCCTCGTTGAGTTCGCGCGCGCCGTGCGCCAACACCAGAGAGGGCCTCGAGACGGCGCTGTAAAAGCGGTGGTGAAGATCACCCAGACGGGTATACATGGCGTTGGAGGTCGCCATGGTGGGCAGCGCGAAATAGAGCCCTTCGCCATGGCCATCGGCCAGCAGCCGCTGGGCCAGGATGCAGGCGGCCTCGGTCTTGCCGGCGCCAGTCACATCCTCGAGGATGAACAGCTGCGGCTCGGCCTGGAGCGGCAGGGTTTCCGCTTTTTGCTGCAGCGGGGTCGGCGTCACGTCAGCGGAAAACCAGTGGGCAAGCCCGGTGTAGGGAATCGGCTCCGGGGGGCGGGCGAACCCGGTGGCGTTCAGCACTGCCTCGGCTTGCTCGAGCGCCTTCGGCCAGTAGTCGGAGAGCCGCATGGCTTTTTGGCAATAGGGGAAATAGTCCCGGTGAGAGCCCAGCCAGTCGCTCAGCGTCGCCCACCCGGCGATCGTCCAGCTCAGCGTCTTGAAGTGTGCCAGCCACTCGTCGTCCAGCAGCTTGTCGACCGGCCAGTGAGGCGCGATCAACGCCGCCCAATCGGCCACGAAGTCTCGCGCGGCAGTAGTGTCGTCAAGCTCGCCGTCGTCGACGAAAAAGTCTGCAAGCGTCAACTGACGAGTAGCCACTGGGAAACCGTGGTGGCCGAAAAACGGTGCTACTAGATGATTCATCGACGTCTGCAGCTTTCTGGCGCGCGCCTCACCGTCAGGCCAATGCAATACACCCGCCTTGCGCCACTCTTTCCAGCAGGCATCCCAGAGCAGTACCCCCAAGCGATCGTGACGCTGCAGGTAAGGCTTGCCCTGGGGCGGCGCCATGCCGTCGAGTGCAAGCTTCAGCACCTCCTGAAAGGCACGGGAAAACTTGCCGATGTCGTGAAGGCCGAGCAGAAAGACCAGCAGCCGCCGCAGCGGCTCGGGCTCGATATCCAATCTCGCGGCCAGTTGCTTCGTCAGCGGACGCTCGGGAGCGAGCAGATGCCAGCCGACCGCGGCGACATCCAGGCTGTGCCACGCCAGTAGATGGCAAGCATCTCCGGCCTGGCCGGGCAGCGCCTTGCCGGCGTAGCGGTGGTAGGACGGTAGGCGTGAAGGCCGTGTAGGTAGCGCCAAACCTTGATCTCCTCAATCCGGATAGCAGCTCACAAAGCGAAACCTGTCCGGCTCGCAAACGCTGCCCGCCTTGCCTGCTGGTTCGACCCAAATGACCCTGCGGAACGTCGACTCAGCCAACTTAGCAAACGAATAAGAATCGACGATAGCGCGTGCAGCATCCAAAAGGAAGTTTGGAAACGGTCTGTGACTAAATAAACTGCGCCCATACCGCATAGCTCGCCCTTGATCGAGAACGGATGATCGTTGGCGGCCAACAGCTTTGATACAACTACCTGATTAAACCTGAAAAGAACTTCCCCATGTCCTGGTAAGCACATCACCCGGCGTTTGCGGGGATAGAGCCATGGAGTTATTAGGGTTCTAGCTTTGATCCTTTGATATATCGGAGTTATAGTAACCCCAAAATGAAAACAAGGGGTGGGAGGTGAATAGCAAAGAATTGATCAAGGAGCTGAAAGCGGATGGCTGGACGCTAGCCAGAGTCAAAGGCAGTCATCACCATTTCCGCCATCCAACCAAGCCCGGCACGGTCACCGTTCCCCATCCGAAAAAGGATTTGAAAAACAGGGCTGGTCAAAGGAATCAGGAAAAGCGCCGGCCTCGAATGAGGCGAGCCACTTCTGCGTCACCCAGCATCATAGAGAGAAAAGAGCCATGTTATTTCCCATTGCCATCGAACGCGGAGATGAACAGCACGCCTACGGCGTTGCGGTGCCAGACCTGCCGGGGTGCTACTCGGCGGGCGACACCTTCGAAGACGCTCTGGTCAACGCCAAAGAAGCCGTCGAAGGATGGCTGGAAGTGGCCGTCGAAGCAGGCGACCCCATCCCCGAGGCCACCTCCATCGACCACCATATGGATAACCCCGACTTCACCGGTTGGATCTGGGCCGTGGTCGAGATCGACGTAACCCCGTACCTGGGTAAAAGTCACAAGATCAATGTCACCATGCCAGACTTGCTGCTCAAGCAAATCGACGACTTCGTGGCCCGTCACCCCGGCGACAAGACCCGCTCTGGCTTTCTCTCTCGCGTGGCCATGGCCGAGCTCGCACGCGTGCGTCAATCGGGCTAAAGCGCGCAAACAGCCTCACTATTGCGGGGAACGGCGCCGTGTCAAAGACGACTTAACGCTAGATATCGGTTCATCCCCGCGCCTGTGGGGAACGGACCGGAGCGGGTAAAGAGCAGGGCCACGTAGCCGGTTCATCCCTGCGCCTGCGGGGAACGGAAGAACATGATTGCCTGGGCGAGGCCCGCCTGCGGTTCATCCCCGCGCCTGCGGAGAACGGTCGCCCACGCTTTTGACGACGCTTTTCACGCCCGGTTCATCCCCACGCCTGCGGGGAACGGACGCTCGAGAAGTACCAGACCGCCCGCAGCCGCGGTTCATCCCCGCGCCTGCGGGGAACGGCGCCCCCAGAACCAGGGGCCCCATCACCGCCGCGGTTCATCCCCGCGCCTGCGGGGAACGGGATACATCAGCGTGCGCTCTCCCCTTTCTCGATGGTTCATCCCCGCGCCTGCGGGGATGAACCGTCGGCCTCCATCATCCGGAACACTGGATCCGTCCGTTCCCCGCGCCTGCGGGGATGAACCGCTCGCACCCTGGCGCACTGCAGCGGAGTGTATCCGCTCCCCGCGCCTACGGGGATGAACCGTTTCACAGCCGCTGGCAGTACGGCATGCGGAACCGTTCCCCGCACCAGCGGGGTAACTCAATTACAGCCACCGTTACGCGAACATGTAATGACTGAGCGAGAACGAAATAAGAAATGACAGTGGAAGACATTACCTGGTGCTGGCTACTTGATCGGAATCGGCGTATCAAGTAGCCATGTTGCCAAGCCGCGGTGAGCCATGAACGCTCACCGTAATAAGGAGAGGGTCATGATGTTACGTTCGTTTGGCTGGATGACAGCTGCGGTCATGGGGTTGTCGATAGGATTTGCCGTCGAGGCTGGCACGAAGTCGGCGACCGGTGAGTCATCGGCACCGCCCGAGGCTGTCGTTGCACAGATGAGCGATACCTGCACCCCCATCGACGAATCGCTGGGAATAGTGCCTCAGCGCTACACGATCGACGGTGACATGGGCGGCGAGCTGTGACTTGTGCCGTGCAACGCGGGTGCCTACCAGACGTCTTTCGAGGCGATCTACCAGCCGGAAGAGGGCGAGCCGCGCAAGCTGCTGTTTGCCCTGTGGCGTAACGGAAGCTGGACCGGCACGGAATGGCTCTTCGATCCCGAGTTCGACCTCGACACTGGTGTCCTGACCGACCGGTACAAGGATCGCGGCGCCGGCGGCTGCGGTGGCGAGCGTACCTGGCAGTGGGAGCAGGGGGATTTCCGCCTGAGCGAGTATCGCGCCCAGGAAACCTGCGGTGACGAGGCCGGCGAGTTCCCGGTCGTTTTCGAGACCGAATGATCGACCCGGCAGCCAACCTCTGGGCAGGCTTCACCGGGTGGCGGGACGACTCTTCATAGTGTCAGGTTGTCCCGCTGAACGTCCAGCTGCTCGAGGCGCTGCTTCAATAGATCCGGGAAGCGACGGTACCAGGTCTGATTGAGCGGTGACGGGTGGGGGAGCGGGTAGAGCGTGAAGGTCTGCGCCTTGCCGTGCTCGTCTTCCAGGGTGACGTCGATATGGCGCTCGAAGCGGTCTTCGCGCTTCCAGAACGCCTCCAGCCGGTCGCGCTCCTCCTTCGAGCGGCCGATGCCGAACCAGAGAAACGCTTCGCGCCCCAGGGTGATCAGGGTGCGGCCCTCCCAGTGCGAGATCAGTACCTCGCTGACCAGGCCATGAAAGCGGCGCTTGACCTTCATCGACCACGCCTTGTTGCCGACCGGCTTGAAGGGCACGGTGTTGATCCAGAAGAAGTGCTCGCCGATCGCTTCTGCGGCGTCGAAGTCCGGCATTTCCTTACCAAAAAGATGGCGGTAGAGCGCCTTTCTGACCAGTTGGCCGCCGGCACCGATGAAGGGCTCGTTGAAGCGCACCTCGTCGCGGCCCGGGTCGCGGCCGAAGAAGCCCAGGCGCACATCGCGCCGGCCAAGGCCGATGATCGGCTCCAGCGGGTCGCGCTCGAAGCGCTGGTACACCTCGAGATCGATACCGTCGGTCTCGGCGGCGAGCGCCCGGAAGCGCTCGCGTTGTCGGGTGGTCAGCGGCATCCTTGCCTCCTTTCGACAGGTTGGGGAAAACGCGGGTGGATCAGTCGAACCACTCCTGGGCGGTGCGCCACAGGCACATGCCCACGAAGTAGATGGACGCCACCGCCAGCCCCAGCAGTGCCCAGCCGGGATGGACGGGGCTTTCGAGAATCAGCACGGTGGCGCACACGCACCACATCAGGGTGATGGCGATATTGAGCGGCATGAAGCGGCGCACCCGGAAGGGGTGGAGAAACTTCATCTTGGTGACGGTGAGCACGGCGAGAAACAGGATGGCGCCGAGCGTCAGCCAGGGGGGGAAATCGAGAATGAAGAAGTAGGCCGCGGCGATGTTCCAGGCCGCCGGGAAGCCGACGAAGTAGTTGTCCTGGCTCTTCATGTCGACGTTGCAGAAGCAGAACATCGACGACAGCAGGATGGTGAACACCGCCAGCAGCTCGAAGCCCGCCGGCAGGTCGATGAAGTAGTAGATGAACAGCGCCGGAATGAACGCCCAGGTGAGGTAGTCGATCACCATGTCCAGGGTCGAGCCGTCGAAGTGGGGCAGGATCGTCTTCACCTCGTACTTGCGCGCCAGGGTGCCGTCGAAGCCGTCCACCATCATCGCCGCGCCCAGCCACAGAAGGCACGCCACCGGGTTGCCGTCGATCAGCGCCAGCAGCGCCATGGTGCCCAGCAGCACTCCGCTGGCCGTGAGCACGTGCACGCTCCAGGCCTTGCAGCGAGACGCCTGAGACGGTGCCGGTGAAGAGAGCGGTTGAGCCACATTAACCCCAGGGGGAACCCGTGTTCCCGATATGTTTGGTGTATCGATTCGCGTGTGAAGCGTAACCCTACTACAAGAGAGCATACCGAGAATACGTGACCCTGCCCATTCGTCGCCGGTCGCCACGCCGTGGGCCTCTCATCAAGATAGTCGACCTTCGTTCGACGCGGCCACCTCGGCGAGCCAGAGGCTGCAAAGCCACTGCCCGGCGCGCCGGATGGTTTCATCCGGGGCGCCCGCATAGCCGAGCACCAGTCCCGCACGTGCCGGCGTACCCAGGTAGTAGCGCGAAAGCGGTGAAAGCGTCACCCTCGCCTGGCGTCCCAGCGCCGTCAGCCGAGTTTCCTGCTCGATGCTTTCGAGTTCGGCCACCAGGTGCATGCCGGCGTGGCCCGACGACAGCCGCAGCCCGGCCTTCACTGCCGGGGCCAGCGCCTGGCGGAGCAGCGTCTGGCGCTGGCGATAGCGTGCACGCATGCGGGCGATGTGGCGCGAGAAGTCGCCCGTGGCGATGAACTCCGCCACCGCCGCCTGCAGCGGGTAGTGGCCTTCGCGATGAAGCCGCGCCTGGGCCAGGCGAAAGGTGTCCGCCATCGCCTCGGGGAGCACGAGATACCCCATTCTGAGCCCCGGGTAGAGCACCTTGCTGAAGGTGCCGATGTAGAGCACTCGGGCCTGATCGGAAAGCCCCTGCAGCGAGGGGGTGGGCGGGATGTCGTAGCGAAATTCGCTGTCGTAGTCATCCTCGATGATCAAGGCGTCGTGGGCGGCTGCCTGCTCCAGAAGTGCCAGGCGGCGCGCCACCGGCATGGTCACCCCGCTCGGGTACTGGTGCGAAGGCGTCACGTAGATGAGCCGCGGCGGCGGAGTGCCCTGGGGCGCGAGCGCCGGGTTCATGCCCTCGTCGTCCACCGGGACGGGGACCACCGCAAGGTTCGCCGTCAGAAAGCTGGTCTGGGCGCCGCCGTAGCCGGGCTCCTCCATCCACACGCCGTCGCCCGGGTCGGTCAGCAGATGGGTGACCAGCTCGAAGGCCTGCTGGGCGCCCTGGGTGATCACGATCTGCGCCGGGCGGCAGCGCACCGCCCGCGACAGCGTCAGGTAATCGCACAGCGCTTCCTTCAAGGCCGGCAGCCCGCCCTGGGTCTGGTAGGCGAGCCAGGGGCGCTCGGCCTGGCGGTAGTGACGACGCAGCAGGCGCTGCCACTGGGTATGAGGAAACAGGTCGAGCCCCGGAAGGCCCGGCGCAAAGGCCTCGCAATGGTCGCTCAGCGTGGCGCAGCGCTCCAGCAGCGCCTCGCCGCGGGCGGAGTAGCGCGGCGCGGCCGGGGCGGCGAGCGCCGCCGGCATCCTCGCGACGGGCAGGTCCGCCACGAAGAGCCCCGCGCCCAGGCGGGCCTCGACCAGCCCCTCGGCCACCAGCCGTTCGGTGGCGGCCAGTACCGTATTGCGGGCAAGCCCCAACCCCGCCGCCAGCCCTCGCGACGAAGGCAGGCGGCTGCCGGCGGCAAGCTCGCCGCGCTGGATCCAGTCGCGCAGCAGCGCGTAGAGCTGGCGGGCCAGGGGCGTGGTGGTGCGCGGGCTTAGCCGAAGCGCCAGGGCGTCGATCATGGCATCGGTCGAAGTGAATGGCCGGCTCACTGGTTCCCTCGATATTCGCTGAAGTGGCTCTTATGAAGGAGCCACTATAGCGCGAGACTAAGAGGCCCCCAACGCTTTCCAAGGAGCCCCCCATGAAGACCCGAGCCGCCACCATGAGCGACCTGCCGGCGCTGACCGAACTGCTCGACGGCTATCGCCGGTTCTACGGCCAGCCGAGTAATCACCAGGCCGCCCGCGATTTCCTCGAACAGCGCTTCGGGCTGGGAGACTCGTTCATCCTGGTCAGCGAAGACGCGGCAGGTGAGCTCACCGGCTTCGTTCAGCTCTACCCGGGGCTTTCCACCGTGGGGCTCGACAGCCGCTGGACGTTGAACGACCTTTTCGTGCGGCCCCAGGCCCGTGGCCAGGGCACAGGGCGCGCGTTGATGCAGGCCGCCGCGCTGCTGGCCCGCGAGCACGGCGTGGCGCGCCTGGTACTGATGACTCAGACCGACAACGCCCCCGCCCAGGCGCTCTACGAATCACTGGGCTGGCAGCGCAACACCGCTTTCTACAGCTACCTGCTGGATATCGAATAAAGGAGTGATCCGATGACGTCTACTCTCTCTGCGGTACTCGCTTTCCCGCCAGCGGACCCCACCGCCATGGCCCAGGCGATGCAGGACAAGCTGAGCCTTTACACGGATGCCTGGGACCTGGCGCAGGACCTGGCCGCCGGTATCGAGGAGATCCTGGTGATCGACACGCGAAGCGTGGAGCACTACCGCGCGGGCCACATTCCAGGGGCGGTGAGCTTGGCGCACCGCGAGATGACGCCAGAGCGGCTCGCCACCCTCGACCCATCGAAGGTGTACGTTACCTACTGCGACGGCATCGGCTGCAACGGCTCGACCAAGGGCGCGTGGAAACTGGCGAGCGCAGGCTTCAGGGTAAAGGAGCTGCTGGGAGGGCTGGATTTCTGGCGTCGGGACGACCACCCGGTGCAAACCGGGGGCACACGTGGCTCGCTGTCCGGCGCGCCGGCAGCGAAGTGCGGATGCTGAACGATGTCTTGTACACAGGCCCGGCGGTGGCCGGGCCTGTGCATATCACGCTTGGCTGAGCTTGCGCGCGCGGTGCAGGTTTTCCATCGTATTGAGACAGGCGCTGGCGGCTTCGCGACCCTTGGTCACGAAGTGTTCGAAGTAGAAGCCGTGGTGGGTGGCGTGCTCGTGGAAGTGGTGCGGGGTGAGCACCACCGAGATCACCGGGACGTTGGTGTCGAGCTGGACGCGCATCATGCCGTCGATCACCGCGTGGGCGACGAAGTCGTGGCGGTAGATGCCGCCATCGACCACGAAGCCCGCGCCGACGATCGCGCCATAGCGGCCGCTCTCCGCCAGCACCTTGGCCTGAAGCGGGATTTCATAAGCGCCTGAGACGGTGAATACCTCCACCTGGTCGGCGCGCAGGCCATTTTTCTCCACTTCTTCGATGAAGGAGGTGTAGGCCTGGCCGACGATATCGCTGTGCCAATGCCCCTGGATGAAGGCGATGCACTGAGACGTGGTGTGGCTGGAAAGCGTCAACGGAAAGGTCTGATTCATGGTCATTCTCATGGATGATGGTTGCCTGAATCAGGGCATGCGGCGAGCAGGCGCGCACCCGGGCCTGGGGCCCGGCGTGCGCGCCCGCGCGGCCGTTCTCTTTCATCCGGACTGTCACCGTCGGCTTCGGAATCTCACCGAATCTGCTGACCTCCAGAACGTGACATGGCCTGGAGCGCTCGCGGGCTCGTGCCTTTCGGCCATCACCGCCGGTGGGGACTTTCACCCCGCCCTGAGAACTCGCTGCGTGCGAAACGCGGCCAGTGTACGTCGATTGTCGCAGCGTCGCCAGTCAGGCGGGCGAGCAGACGTCGAGCCACTCGGCGCCCACCAACGTCGCCAGGCGTTCCGGGGCGATGCGTACGGCGCTGTTGGGCGAACCCGCCGCCGGCAGCACCTCGTCGAAGCGCTTGAGCGATTCATCGCAGTAGATGGGGAGGGCCGTAGCGAGCCCGAAGGGGCAGACGCCGCCCACCGGATGGCTGGTCAGCTCCATCACCGTCGCCTCGTCGAGCATCTTCGCCTTGCCGTCGAAACGCTCGCGGACCTTGGCGTTGTCCAGGCGCGTATCGCCTGCCGCGACCACCAGAAAGGGCTGCTCGCCGACCTTCATCACCAGGGTCTTGGCGATCTGGCCGGGCTCGACGCCATGGGCCCTGGCGGCCAGCTCCACGGTCGCGGTGCTCTCCTCAAGCTCGATGATCTCGATGTCCGGGGCGTGCTCGGCCAGAAATCCCCGCGCGGTATCAATGCTCATGAAACGGCTCCTTGTCGTGAACCGTTTCAGGTTAAACCGCTTTCGGGATCTCAGCCAATCAAGGGGGGGAGCCTCAACGACAAAAAAGCCCCCGCTCGACGCGCGAGCGGGGGCAGGCATCACGTGTGACTCAGGGTCTTGCGCCCAGGGCGCTGGCCACTTCCTCGACCTGCAGGGCCAGGCTCTGCAGGCCGCCGCCGGAGAGGTACCAGAGCTCCGGCGAGAGCAGGGCGACGTCGACGTCGTCGGCGCCGGCCTCGGCAAGCTGCTGGCGCAGGGCATCGGCGTCGACGGGCGTTTCGCCGATGGCGGCGCTGCGGTCGATCACCAGCAGGCGCTGCGGGTCGATCTCGGCGATCGCTTCCGGCGAGAGCCGCGTGAAGCTGCGCGCACCGAAGGTTTCGGTCTCGACGCCCTCGGGCATCTTCTGCTTCTCCACACCCAGCACGTCGTGGATCACCGGATGCTCGTTGAGCGAGTAGCTGCCGTCGTTGTGCGTGACGACCAGCGTACGAGGGGCGTCAGCCAGCGCCTCGCGCTGGGTCTCGATCTCTTCGTGCAGCGTCTCGAGGGCGCTTTCGGCTTCCTCTTCGAGCCCGGCGTGCTCGCCGAGTGCGCGCACGTTGTCATCGAAGGCGGCGAGGTAGTCGTTGCCTGAAAGGCTCGCCTCGAACAGTGGCGCGATCTCCTCGAACTCCTCCTGCCACTCGCCCTGACGGCCGGTGTAGACGATCAGGCTCGGCTCGCTTTCCGCCAGCGCCTCGAGATCGGGGCTGCGCAGTCCGCCGAGATCGGCGTAGTCGTCGGTGTCGAAGCTTGCCAGGTAAGCGGGCAGGATCTGCTTGGGCAGCCCGACCACCTGGTCGCTCGCGCCCAGCGCGTGCAGGGTATCAAGGCTGCCCAGGTCAAATACGGCGAAGCGCTCCTGGGCGTGGGCGCTGGCGCTCATGGCGGTGACCAGCAGCGAGGAGGCGACGAGCGAGGCTTGCATTCCAATCTTCTTCATGCAGATCCTTCTATGAGAAAGTATTTTATATGAGATTAATTATCATATTAGGGTTGGTTAGGGATTGCCATGCTTTTCTCGCCACAAGACAGCTCGTTCTCGAAATCATATATGATATGTTATAGCGTAATTTTTAAGGTCGGCAGGTGTCGATCAACGATCACGATCCTTGAAGGGAGAACCCCGGTGGCCTCGGTACTTTTCGAACATATTGAAGCGCTTCACGGTGAGCGGCAGTGGGGCGACTTTCTGGATGCCGGCACCGGCGTCAACTCGATCAACTGGGTGAGTGGTCTTGCCACCGAGCGCTGGACGGCAGTGACCGGCGCCGGCGGCATGGCTCGAAGCGTCGAGCGCGCGGTGGAGGGCAAGAAGCGCGAGCAGGACCGACTGGTGCTGGGCAACTGGCAGGACCCGCATTTTCTTGCCGACGAGCGCTTCGACACGGTGCTGGCGGACTACCTGCTTGGCGCCATCGACGGCTTCGCCCCCTACTGGCAGGACGAGCTCTTCCCCAGGCTCTGCGCGCTGACCAAGAAGCGCCTGTACCTGGTCGGCCTCGAGCCCTACGTGCCCTTCGATGCCACCACCGCCGCCGGCAAGCTGGTGGTGGAGATCGGTCGGCTGCGCGATGCGTGCCTGTTGCTTGCCGGCGAGCGCACCTACCGGGAGTATCCGAGCGCCTGGGTCGCGCGCCAGCTCGACCGCGCCGGCTTCGAGGTCGTCGAGACCCAGCGCTTCCCGATCCGCTACGGCAAGAAGTTCGTCGAGGGGCAGATGAAGATGTGCCGTCAGCGCATGGCCACGGTGGCGGATCGCAAGCTGGCCCGGGCGATGCTCGAGCACGTCGAGGATCTGGAACGGCGGGCGCTTGCGCACATCGAGATCGACGGCGGGCTGAGCCACGGGGCGGACTACGTGATGGTGGCCGAGCCGAAAAGAAGCGGGAAGTGAAGAAGCAGCGATCCAAAGGTGGCGGAGGAGGGTGAGAGTCGAACTCACCAGGGGCTGCCTGGCAGCCCCTACGCGGAGTTGAAGTCCGGTCGTCCCACCGGGGAGCGATCCTCCTCCTTTTCGCTTGCCACCAGAGCCTAACCGCTTTCAGCCCCACATGCCAGGACGGCGAAGCTGGCGGGCATCGCGTACCCGGCGGGTGTAGCCCACCCGGTCGAAGAATTCGAGCTGGGCGATGGCGAGCTTGCGTCCCACCTGGGTGCGGTCCCGGTAGTCGGCGGCGCGCACGCAGCCGTGTTCCCGGGCGAGCGCCTCGATGATCTCGCCCAGGCGGGCCAGGGTCTCGGTGGGGTAGAAGTGATCCTTGCGCACCTGGAAAAGCCGGCCGAGCCGGGCGTTGGCGAACAGCACCTCGCGCACCCGAGGCTCGTCTAGCTGCCGGTCGGTTGCGATATCGCGCACCCGCGGCGGATCGAAGCGCTCGTCGAGCAGCGGCAGCAGCGCCTGTGAAAGCGTCTCCAGCGCCTCGTCCAGGCGCGCCTCGTGGGAAGGGCGCTTGATGAACGGGCCCTGGGCGATGACATGGCCGGCCGAGACCAGCGTGTCGAGCCACTCGCGGAACACGCCGACGTTCCACTTCGGCGCCACGACGCGGCGCAGGCGGTCGCGCTCCATGCCCACCTCGGCGGGCGCCTCCAGGTGATACTGGGCCAGCGCCTCGTCGAGCACGTCGGCCAGCGCGTCGAGATGCACGTAAGCGAAGGCGCGGTGCTCGGTGCCGGCGCGAATCAGCCTCAGGCCCCGGGCGCGGATCTGCTCCTCGAGGGCCTCGACCGAGCGGTTCAGGGTGGCGGAGAGCTCCACCAGGGAGAGGCCGTCGGGCTGGCGATCGGCGAGGGCTTCGAGCGTGGCGGCGAAGCCGTCCTGGCGTTCGCTGGCGCCGCCTTCGAGCGCTTGCTGCAGCGTCGTCAGGTACGCCAGCCGCGGCGGCCGGCGCGCACCGCGCCGGGGCGGGTAGGGGTCGAGCACGCGCCCGCCGCCGAGGGTCTCGTCGGCGCCTTGGGAGCGAATCACGAAGCGGTCGCCACAGCAGGCGTGCTGCGGGGCGTCCAGGGTCAGCTGGGCGAGCGCGCGGCCGCCGGGGGCGAGGGTGGGCGCCTCAAGCAGGCCGAGCCGGCCGGTCAGATGCGCCGCGCCCATGTGGATATGCACCGGCATCCAGTGCAGCGCGTCGCGGTCGAGCGTCGGCAGGAGGTTGAGCGCGACGTCGAGACGCTGGCTTCCGGGCAGCGGCGCCGGGGCGTCGATCAGCCAGTCGCCGCGCTTGATCTCGCGCTCGACGCCGGCGAGGTTGAGCGCGCAGCGATCTCCCCGGTGGGCGCGCTCGGCCTCGCGGTTCTGGCGGCGCAGTCCGCGCACGCGAACCCGCTCGCCCCGGGGCAGGAGCCACAGCGACTGGCCGCGCTCGACGGCCCCGTCGACCACCGTGCCGGTGACCACGAGTCCGGCGCCCTTCTTGGTGAACACCCGGTCGATGGCGTGACGAAAGCGCCCCGGGGCGGGGCGAGCCTGCCAGTCGGCGGCGCGCGCGTCGAGCCAGTTCGAGAGCGCCTCGATACCCGTGCCGACGCGGGCGCAGACGCCGAACATCGGCACCTCGCCGACCAGCTCCCGCGCCTCGCGCTCGCAGGCGGCGCGCCGCTCGCTATCCGCCAGGTCGGTCTTGGTCAGCACCACGGCCACCACGGGAATCGACAGCAGCGTCAGGATGGCCAGGTGCTCGCGGGTCTGGGGCATCACGCCATCGTCGCAGGCGATGATCAGAAGCGCCCCGTCGACGCCGGCAACGCCGGAGAGCATGTTGTGGATGAAGCGCTCGTGGCCGGGCACGTCGATGAAGCCGAGCTCGCCGCTTGTGTCACTGTCGGGGTAGATGAAGCCCGGTTCGATGGTCAGCCCCCGGCTCTTCTCCTCCTTGAGGGTATCGGCGTCGACGCCGGTCAGGGCGTGGAGCAGCGTGGTCTTGCCGTGGTCGACGTGACCCGCCGTGGCGAGGATCATAGGGGTGCCTCGGCGGCGTGCAGGGCGCGGGTGATCTGCGTGGCCAGGAGCGCCTCGTCACTTTGCCTCAGGCAGCGCAGGTCGAGCCACAGCGCGCCCTCCTTGATGCGTCCGATGATCGGCCGGGGCAGCGCCCGAAAGGCGCGTTCGAGTTCGCGCAGCGCGCGCTCGCGTACCTCGCGCCGGGGCGAGTCCACGTCCAGCACCAGCGCCACGCTCGGCAGCCGGTCCACCGGAAGCGACCCGCTGCCGAGCTGGCTCATGCACGGTGCAAGCTGCGCGGTGCGCCCGGCCGGAAGCGCGGTGATCCCTGCCAGTACGCGCTCGCCGGCGGCCTGGATGTCGCAGGCCTCACGGGTCAAAAGGCGCAGGGTGGGCAGGGTCTGCTCCGGGCGGTCGTCGTCGCGGTAGTGCTTGAGCGTGGCCTCGAGTGCGGCCAGCACCAGCTTGTCCAGGCGCAGCGCGCGTTTGAGCGGGTGGCGCTTGATGCGCTCGATGAAGGCGCGCTTGCCGACGATGATGCCGGCCTGGGGCCCGCCGAGCAGCTTGTCGCCGCTGAAGGTGACCACGTCGGCGCCGGCGGCGATCGCCTCGCCGGGCTGGGTTTCGTAGGGCAGCCCAAACGTCGAAAGATCGACCAGCGCGCCGCTGCCCAGATCCACCACCAGGGGAAGCTCGGCCTCACGTGCGATGCGCGCAAGTTCGGCTTCGTCCACGGCGGTGGTGAACCCCTCGACGGCGTAGTTGGAGGTGTGCACCTTGACCAGAAGCCCGGTGTCGTCACCGATCGCCTCGCGGTAGTCGCGCGGGTGGGTGCGGTTGGTGGTGCCCACCTCGCGCAGCCGGCAGCCGGCGGCGGCCATGATGTCCGGCATGCGAAAGGCGCCGCCGATCTCGATCAGCTCGCCGCGGGAGACGATCGCCTCCCGCCCGGCGCCGAGGGCGCCCAGGGTGAGTACCACGGCGGCGGCGTTGTTGTTGACCACGGTGGCGGCCTCGGCGCCGGTCAGCTCGCACAAGAGCGCCTCGATCAGGTCGTCGCGATCGCCGCGCCCGCCGGTTTCGAGATCGTACTCCAGCGCCACCGGGTCGCGCGCCACCCGGGCCATGGCGTCGATGGCGGGTTCCGAGAGCAGCGCGCGGCCCAGGTTGGTGTGGATCACCGTGCCGGTGAGGTTGAACACCGCCCGGGCGTTGGGGCTCACGAAGGCGTCGAGCCGCTCGCGCAGCGCGTCGACGATCGACGTCTCGTCGAGGGGAGCATCCAGCGGGGCGGCGCGCAGCGCGTCGAGGGTATCGCGCGCCATGCGGGTGACGACGCGACGGCCGTGACGGCTTTCAAGCTCGCGAAGTACCGGGTGCTGCAGCAGCCGGTCGACGGCGGGTAGGGTGCGGCGCCAGTCCGTGGCGCCTTGCGGGGATGCGATATCAGTCATGTCGTCAGGCGTCTGTCCGTGTCGAGCGGTGTCCGGGCTCGTAAGCTTGGCTTTCGTCACGACGGCTCGCCGGCAAACGCGAGCAGCGGATTGAAACCGGCACGAACATAGCCCTGCTCTTCGAGCAGCATGTCCAGGCCAAGCGTTGCGATATCGTCGGCGAAGGGGTCGGTATCCGCCTCCCATTCGCGATCCATTAACTTAACGCTTGCGTGACAGGCGCCGCAACTCTCGGCACGAATCGGCAGTGCCCGTTTGCCGTCCGGGCCTTCCGCGCCGATGTAGTCGAGCTTTTCGGCATCGAAGCAGTGGCTGCAGCGCGCCCGTTCGAGGTACCACTGGGTGGCGCACAGCCCGCACACCAGGTAGCGCACCCGCGAACGGTGGCGGCCAAGCTGCACGGTGGAGGCCACCGGCGGCATGCCGCAGCAGGGGCAAAGCCCCTTGGCGGCGCCCTTCGGGCGCGTGAGCCGCGCCGCCAGTGTCTGGGCCTGGCGCGTCCAGCTCACCTGCAGCGCCGCGCCCACCAGCGGAGCCACGGCGCGCGCCTGCGCCGGCACGCCGTGTTGCCCGATGATCGCGCCGGCGATCGCGTCGAGCGCCTCGTCAGAAAGGCTTTCGAGCGTCGAGAGCAACTGGCGCTGCGCCGCAAAGCGCTCGCCGTCGGCGGCCAGGGCGGCGTCGAGGGCTTCGTGCAGGGCATCGAGATCCTCGCGCCAGGTCAGGGTCTCGAGCAGCGCCGAGGGGGCGAGCGGTGGAAAGCCGTGTTCGAGCGCGACCTGAAAGCTTTGCGCCGTGAAGTCCGGGCCGGTGTGATCCTTCAGCGTGCGGTGCTGGGCGCGGGCGAGATGAGCGTTGAAGGCCAGAAAGGGCGCCATGTCGACAAAGCGCGCCTCGAGCTCGGCAAAGCGGCTCGCCCGGGTGGCAAAAACGCGCGACTCTGGTGCCACGACCAGCGGCGGCTCGCCGTGGCGGGGCGGTTTGGGGTCGTGCAGCGTATCGGAGATGTCGCTCATGGGCGCTCCTGCGAAACGGGGCGCCCGAAGGCGCCCCGTGGTGTCGTATGTGCGATCAGGCAACGGGGTCGTCACGCTTGGTGGATGTCTTTGCGTCAGGGCGCGGCCGCTCGCGTTTGATGGTGTCATCGTACCAGAGCGGGTGGTGGTGCTTGGCCCAGGCGTGGGTGACGAAGCCGCGAATCATCGCGCCAAACGAGCCCTTGATCCAGATCGCCGCGTAGATGTGGATCACGATGGTGACGATCGCCCCGAAGGACGCCAGCGCGTGCAGAAGGCTTGCGATACGCACCACCGTGACCGGGAAGTAGCCGGCGAACCAGGGGCGCCACATCAACACGCCGGTGATCAAGAGCGTCGGCACGCAGAGCACCAACAGCCAGAACACCAGCTTCTGGCCCGGGTTGTACTTGCCGATCGGCGGCACCTGCTCGTCGCGGTTGGCGAGCACGTCCTTGATCTGTTTCATCCAGCGCACGTCGTTTCTGATCGGCAGGTTGCTGCCTGCGTGGCTCACCGCCATCAGCGCGAAGAGCAGAAAGAACACCACGCCGATGAACGGATGCAGGATGCGCGCCCACACCGGCCCCCCCAGGGTGTGAGAGAGAAAGAAGAACGCCGGGTGGAAGAAGGCCAGCCCCGAAAGCGCCAGCAGGATGAAGCTCAGCGCCATCGTCCAGTGGTTGATGCGGGTCGAGGTCGGGTAGCGCAGCATCATGCGCTGGCCCAGCCGGTTACGCTTTTCGTCATCGCGGTTCATGGTCGCTTCTCCTGCCGGGCTCGTGAGGCTCGGTTTCCGGCGCGCTGAGCGTGTGCTCACGCAGGTAGGCGTCTTCACCTTCCGGGCCGAACACCTCTTCGTCGAGCGGCTCGTCCTTCGGCCCCTTGGTGAGGTAGTGCATGAAGCCGGCGAACGCCGTGATGCCGATGATCGCGCTCATGATCGGCTTGGCCGGCCCCTTCCAGGCGCTGACGAAGGGCGAGATGCTCGGGTTTTCCGGAAGCCCCGCGTAGAGGTCCGGCTTGTCGGCGTGATGAAGCACGTACATCACGTGGGTGCCGCCGACTCCTGCGGGATCGTAGAGGCCGGCCTCGGCGAAGCCGCGCCCCTTGAGTTCCGTCACGCGCTGTTCGGCCCGGGTGATCATGTCCGCCTTGGAGCCGAACTCGATGCAGCCGGTCGGGCAGGTCTTGACGCAGGCGGGCTCGAGCCCCACCGAGACCCGATCCGAGCAGAGCGTGCACTTGTAGGACTTGCTGTCGCGCTCGGAGATCCGCGGGATGTCGAAGGGGCAGCCGGTCACGCAGTAGCCGCAGCCGATGCACTTGTCCGAGTCGAAATCGACGATGCCGTTGGCGTACTGCACGATCGCCCCCGGCGCCGGGCAGGCGGTGAGACAGCCCGGGTCGGCGCAGTGCATGCAGCCATCCTTGCGGATCAGCCACTCCAGATCGCCCTGCTCGTTCTCGTGCTCGGTGAAGCGCATCACCGTCCAGGAGTTCTCGGTGAGATCCGTCGGGTTGTTGTAGGTGCCGCCGTTGATGCCGACCTCGTCGCGCACGTCGTTCCACTCCATGCAGGCGACCTGGCAGGCCTTGCAGCCGATGCAGCGGCTGACGTCGATCAGCTTGGCCACCGGCTCGACCTCGTGACGCCCCTGGGGAGGCGTCGTGGTCGTGGCGGAACGGCGCAGGATATTTTGCGGGTTGCTCATGTCCTGCCTCCTGAGGTGTCCTTCTCGACGTTGACCAGAAAGGACTTGAATTCCGGCGTCTGGGTGTTGGCATCGCCCACGAAGGGCGTGAGGGTGTTGGCCAGAAAGCCCTTGCGCGCCAGGCCCAGAAAGCCCCAGTGGATCGGGATGCCCACCTGGTGGACGATGCGATCGCCCACGGTGATCGCCTTGATGCGCTTGGTGACCACCGCCACGGCGCGTATGTAGCCGCGCTTCGATGACACCCGCACCCAGTCGCCCTCCTTGATGCCGAGCTCGTTGCCCAGGGCCTCGCCGATCTCGACGAACTGCTCGGGCTGGACGATGGCATTCAGGTGCACGTGCTTGGTCCAGTAGTGGAAGTGTTCGGTCAGCCGGTAGGTGGTCGCCGCATACGGATACTCCTCCCAGGTGCCCATCATTTCCAGATCCTGGTCGAAGACCCGCGCAGCCGGGTTGTAGCGCACCTTGTCATTGCGCGGAAAGAGCAGGTTGCCCTCGGGCACCGGGCTCTCCAGCGGCTCGTAGTGGGTGGGGAAGGGACCTTCCGCCATGCCCTGGCTTGCGAACAGCTTGCCCACGCCCTCCGGGTTCATGATGAACGGCATCTGCCCGCGGGTCGGGGCGGAGTCCACCGGGAAATCCGGAATGTCCGCGCCGGTCCAGCGCCGTTGAACGCTGTCCCACCACACGAGTGACTTGCGCTCGGACCAGGGCGTGCCGTCGAGCTTGGCCGAGGCGCGGTTGTAGAGAATCCGCCGGTTGGCGGGCCACGACCAGGCCCAGCCGAGCGTCTGGCCGATACCGTAGGGGTCGGCGTTGTCGCGGTTGGCCATCTGGTTGCCGGCCTCGGTCCAGGACCCGGCGAAGATCCAGCAGCCGGAGGCGGTGGAGCCGTCGTCGCGCAGCTCGCCGAAGCCCGCGAGCTGCTCGCCCATGCGCCGCACGAGCTGCCCATCGAGGTAAACGTCGCTTATCGCGCGGCCGTTGTACTCCCGGGCGAGCTCTTCCGGCGACGGTTCCTCGGGCTGCTTGTAGTTCCAGGCCATTCCCAGAATCGGGTCCGGAAAGGCGCCGCCGTCGCGGGCGTAGAGTTCGCGCACGCGGGTGAACAGTGCCCCCAGAATGTGGGTGTCGGCGCGCGCCTCGCCGGGGCCCGAGGCAGCGGCGTAGTGCCACTGCAGCCAGCGGGCACTGTTGACCGTGGAGCCGTCGTCCTCGGCGAACGACAGCGCCGGCAGGCGGAACACCTCGGTCTGGATCTCGCTCGGGTCGACGTCGTTGTACTCGCCGGCGTTGCGCCAGAACTCGGCGGTTTCGGTGTTGAGCGGGTCGATCGACACCAGGTACCTGAGCTTGGCGAGCGAGCGCGACACCTTCGCCTTGTTGGGAATCGCCGCCAGCGGGTTGAAGCCCTGGCAGAAGTAGCCGTAGATCTCGCCTTTCGACATCCGCTCGAAGGTGTCGAGGATGTCGTAGAGCGGCTTGTCGAGCTTGGGCAGCCAGTCGTAGCACCACTGGTTGTGCGCGCGGGCGTTGTCGCCGTACCAGGCCTTCATGAGGCTGACGAAGAACGCGTCGGCGTTCTGCCAGTAGGAGACCTGGCCCGGCTGCAGCGGTGCCCGCCGCCGCGCGGTCAGGAAGGTGTCGAGGTCCTGCTCGTCGTCCACCGGTGCCGCGATGTAGCCGGTCAACTGGTTCGAGAGCAGGCCGAGATCGGTCAGGCCCTGGATGTTGGAGTGCCCGCGCAGGGCATTCACACCGCCACCGCGAAGGCCGATGTTGCCCAGCAAGAGCTGGACCATGCCGGCGGTGCGGATGATCTGCGAGCCCAGCGAGTGCTGGGTCCAGCCGAGCGCGTACAAGAGCGTGGTGGTGCGATCCGGCGTTGCGGTGCTCGCCAGCGTCTCCCATACCCGCATGATCTTGTCCACGGGCGTACCGCAGATCGAGGAGACCATGTCCGGCGTGTAGGCGTCGAAGTGCGCGCGCAAAAGGCGATAGACGCAGCGCGGGTTCTCGAGCGTATCGTCGCGCAGGGCGAAACCGTCCTCGCCGGTCTGGTAGACCCAGTTCTCCTTGTCGTAGGAGCGGCTCTCGGCATCGTAGCTGTCGAACAGCCCGTCCTCGAAGCCGAAGCCCTCGTCCACCAGCAGTGCGGCGTCGGTGTAGTTGAGTACGTACTCTCGCTGGATCTGATCGGTATCGATCAGATAGCGAATCAAGCCGCCCAGGAAGGCGATGTCGGTGCCGGTTCGAATCGGCGCGTAGAAGTCCGCGACCGATGCGGTTCGCGTGAAGCGCGGGTCCACCACCATCAATTGAGCGTTATTGTGCTCCTTCGCCTCGGTGACCCAGCGAAACCCGACCGGGTGCGCCTCGGCGGCGTTGCCACCCATGACCAGAATGACGTCGGCATTGCGGATATCGACCCAGTGGTTCGTCATCGCACCGCGACCAAATGTTGGGGCAAGACCTGCCACCGTTGGTCCGTGTCAAACGCGCGCCTGGTTGTCGAAGGCCACCATCCCGAGGCTGGTGACGAACTTGTGGGTCAGATAGCCCGCCTCGTTGGAGGAGGCCGAGGCGGCGAGAAAGCCGGTGGTCGTCCAGCGGTTGACCGTGCGGCCCTCGCTATCGGTTGCAACGAAGTTCTCGTCGCGGTCCGCCTTGATGTGGCGGGCGATGCGCTCGTTGGCCTCCTCCCAGGAGATGCGCTTCCACTCGTTGGTGCCGGGCTCGCGCACCTCGGGGAATTTCAGGCGCGAAGGGCTCTTGACGTAGTCCAGAAGCCCCGCGCCTTTCGGGCAGAGCGCCCCGCGGCTGACCGGGTGGTCCGGGTCGCCTTCGATGTGGATGATCTGCTGGTGGGCGTTCTTGGCCTCGTCACCGCGGCTGTAGATCAACACCCCGCAGCCCACCGAACAGTAGGTGCAGATGTTGCGCGTTTCCTTGGTGTGGGTCAGCTTGAATGGGCGGATGGAGGAGGCCGCCGCTTCCGGCGCGAATCCCATCATCGCCATGCTGGAGGTAGCGAGCCCCGCCGCCCCCAGCTTGAAAAACCCGCGTCGGGTCACTTGAATCGTCATGGTCTCACCTCAAGGGGGCAAGCCACGCTCGAAACGCCGGCGCCTGGCCTTGGCGCCTGTGGGGTCGAGTCGCGTGCTTGCGGGTACGGTCATGGTGTCACTTGTTATGCTGCTTATGAACTTACCCTAGCATCTTTGACGTCCTCATGCCTTGGGTTAATGTTCAACCCTTTCTTAAAGGCCCTTTGGCGTGCCTTTTGCTTCGCACTCGCCACCGATGAGAGCCAAAAAGGCATCGACCACCCGGTTGGGGCGCCGGTCGCGACGCGCGATCAGCACGAAGGGAACCCTGTAGCCGCAGCGCTCGGCATCGAGCGCGCGCATCTTGCCCGTCGCCACCCACTGGGCGGCGACGTGATCGGGTAGAAAGCCGATGTAGCGCCCGGTCAGGATCAGAAACGCCGCGCCCTCGCGGTCGGACGCCGAGGCGTGCAGCGCCAGGGCGTCGTGGGCGCGGCGGGCTTGTAGCGGCAGCGGGTAGCGAGGGGCGACCGCCGGGGTCCGGGCGAGCACTTGGGCGTCGAGGGGTAATTCGGCCTGCTCGAACAGCGCGTGCCCCGCGCCGCAGTAGAGCGAGGAGGGTTCGTCGTAGAGCCAGCGGGTCTCGAGGCTCGTTGGCAGGTTCACCGAGGGCACCACGCCGACGTGCAGGTGACCGTCCATCACCTTGCGGATCACCGCATCCGACGGGTCCATGTGGATATTGACGCTCACCTCGTCATGTTGTGCGGCCAGCTCGCCCAGCGCATGGGTGACGTTCATGGCCGGCAGGGTGACGAGGTTGTCGGTGATGCCGATGTTGAGCTCGCCCTTGATGGTGTGGTGCAGCGCGTTGACATCGCTTCTGAACGTCTCCAGGGCGCTCAGCAGCGCAAGCCCCGCCTGGTAGAGCGCCTTGCCCTCCTCGGTGAGGCTGAAGCCCCCACGCCCGCGGCGGCAAAGCGAGAACCCCACGCGGCGCTCCAGGTCGCCCATGTGCTGGCTGATCGCCGAACGGCTGATGCCGAGCGTGGTCTCGGCGGCGGTGAAGCCACCGCACTCGACCACGGTATTGAACACCCGGATCAAGCGAATCTCGTAGTCGCTCATCTGGCCAAGCGATGCCATGGCTACCTCGCGCTGTACAAGACGGCCCTTTTTAACAGATCATTCGTGGCTCAGGATCGACGTGCATCAAACTACCACGCCGCGCTCGGTCGGCACCATGCGTTCTGGCCGAGGATGTCCACGATGCGGGCCGTTGACTCGGCGGTTTGCAGCACCATCGGAAGAAGGCCTACGCAGAATGTCCGCTTTATCGGGTCGCTCCCCCCGCGATGACCAGGCTTCCCTGGCGACCTCCCGCCGACGCGCCATCGGGCTCTACGGCGGTGCGCTGCTCTCCGTGGCCAGCGTGTTCTGCTGGCTCTCCTGGGATCAGCGCGACAAGGAGATCGAGACCGCCGTGGCGCGCATGGAGGCGCGGGCCAGCGTCATGATCCAGTGGACCCAGGGCGTACTCGGCCAGAGCGAGCAGGCGCTGTTCAGCCTTTCCGAGATGATCGAGCTCAGCGGCGGCGTCGATGCCGACAACGCGGCGCTGACGCATGCCTTGCATCATCTGACCCGACACGTCGCCTCCATCGACGAGCTGGCCGTGCTCGACGTCGCCGGCCGCGTGGTGATGGCAAGCAATGCTGCGTACGTGGGCGAGTCCTACCGCGACACCGAACTCTTCGAGGGCTTCCTTCAGGGCGGCTTGCGCCAGGCGATCACCACGCTCCAGCGCTCGCCGAAGAACGATCTCTTCTATCTCTACAACGCGCGGCGCCTGGAAGACGTCCGGGGCGACTTCACCGGCATGGCCGTATCGCGCATTCGTCCCGAGATCTTCGACGACGCGCTGGCCCGGCTGAGCATGAACGAAGGCGAAAGCATCACCCTGATCGACGTGGACCAGCAGGTGATCGCCCGCCACTCGCAACCCGATGCATCCTTCCAGCTCGGGCAGCGCATCGAGCTAGCCGGAAACGATGGCTCGCTCGATGACGCCAGCGACCACACCTTCGAGATGCGCTCGCAGATCGACGGGCGCGAGCGCCTCTACCACCTGCGCCGCGTCGACGACTATCCGGTGTACGCGGTGGTGGGGCTGGACATCAACAGTGTGCTCGAGGACTGGCGCGAGCGCGCCCTGGCGCTTCTGATCATCCTGGTGGCGATGGCGCTGCTCGGCGCCTGGGGGCTGCGCCACTACCTGAACCGCCTGACGCTGTCGCGGCTGCTGCAGCAGCGCATCGAGGAGCGCGAGATCGCCCGCGCCCACGCCCTGGAGCGCGAGTCGCGCCTCGACGCGCTGGTCAACTCGTTGCAGGACCTGATCTTCGTGTTCGACGAGCAGGGCCGTTTTCGCTATATCCATGCCCTGCACCGTCATCAGCTCTTGATCGACCCGGACAAGGCGCTGGGCGCGCACTTCTCCGACATCCTGCCCGATGCGCTCACCCGCACGTTCACGGCGATCTTCGACCGGGTGCGCCGCCAGGGCGACGTCGAGGTCGTCGAGTACACGCTGCTGCTCGACGGCGGGCCGAGGCACTTTCACGCCACGGTCAGCCCCTTGAGCGATGCCACCCAGGCGTTCAGCGGCGTGCTCTCGGTGGTGCGCGACGTGACCGAGGACAAGAAGCTTCAGGCGGAGCTGCGCATCGCCGCGGCGGCGTTCCAGACCCACCTGGGCATTATGATCACCGACGCCCGCGGCACGATCCTCAAGACCAACGACACCTTCAAGCGCATCACCGGCTACAGCGACGCCGAGATGATCGGCAAGAACCCGCGCATGTTCAGCTCCGACCATCACGGCGCGGCGTTCTACCGCGAGCTGTGGCGGCGGGTGAACAGTACCGGCAACTGGGAAGGCGAGATCTGGAACAAGCGCAAGAACGGCGAGCTGTTTCCCGAATGGATCACCATCAGCGCCATTCGTGACGATGCCGGGCGGTTGAGCCACTACGTCGCCACCATCAGCGACATCAGCGAGCGCAAGGCCGCCGAGCAGGAGATCCATCAACTGGCGTTCTACGACCCGCTCACCGGACTGACCAACCGCCGCCTGTTCCTCGATCGCGTCGAGGCGGCGCTCAAGGAGCTCAACCGCTACCCGCGCTACGGCGCGCTGATGCTGTTCGACATCGATCACTTCAAGGAGATCAACGACACCCTGGGCTACCACGCCGGCGACCAGCTGCTGCAGAGCGTGGCGCGGCGGCTGTCGCGCATGCTGCGCGATACCGATACCCTGGCTCGGCTCGGCGGCGACGAGTTCGCCGTGTTGATCGAAGGCGTGGACAGCAGCCTCGCCCAGACCCACCAGCTCGCCGAAGGCATCGCCGGCAAGCTGCTCGCCTCGCTCAACGAGCCCCTGCGGCTCAACGGCGACCTGGTGACGATCACCGTCAGCGCCGGCGTGACGATGATCGCCAGCGACCAGCTCAGCGTCGACGACTACCTCCAGCAGGCGGACATGGCCCTCTCCCAGGCCAAGGCGAGCGGGCGCCAGGTGCTGCGCTTCTTCAACCCGCACATGCAGGCGCAGCTGCTCGCCCGGGTGCGCCTGGAGGCGGATTTGCGCCAAGCGGTGATCTTCAAGCAGTGGGAGCTTCACTACCAGCCCCAGGTCGATGCCCAGGGCGAGCTGACCGGCGTGGAGGCGCTGCTGCGCTGGCATCATGCCGAGCACGGCCTCGTCTCGCCGGGCGAGTTCATACCGCTTCTGGAGAGCAGCGGGCTGATCACCGAGGTCGGCGAGTGGATTCTCGAGCAGGCCTGCCAGCAGCTCCTGGCGTGGTCGACGCACCCGAGCCTTGGCCGGTTGACCCTTTCCGTCAACATCAGCCCGGTGCAGTTTCGCGAGGCGGGTTTCGTCGACCGGGTGGAGAGCGTCTTCGCGCGCGTCCAGGCGCCGCTTACGAAGCTCAAGCTGGAAGTCACCGAGTCGCTGTTCGTCGAGGCGCCGGAGAACGTGCGCGAGACCATGCTGCGCCTGAAGCGCCGGGGCGTGCGCTTCTCGCTGGACGACTTCGGCACCGGCTACTCGTCGCTTTCCTACCTCGCGAAGCTGCCGCTCGACCAGCTCAAGATCGACCAGTCCTTCGTCCAGCAGGTGCTGACCAGCGACGCCAACGCCGCCATCGTCGAGAGTACCATTGCGCTGGCCGAGAGCCTGAGCCTCGAGGTGATCGCCGAGGGCGTGGAGATGCGCGCCCAGTACGAGTGGCTGCGCGCCCATGGCTGCCTCGCCTACCAGGGCTACCTGTTCGGCCGCCCCGTGCCGGTGGCGCAGCTCGAGGAGCAGGCGCTCGCCTAGGCGCGCGGGCGCAGCCGCTCGAGAAGCGCGGCGTGACCGTCCGCGCTCGCCTGGGCGTCGGGCAGGAGGATCTCGAGGCGCGAATCCTGGCGCCAGGTGCTCGCCTCGACGCTCAGCGCGCCTTCGGCGCGGTTAAGCCGCTTCCAGCCATCATGGGTGTGAAAGACCCCCTTGGCCCGAGCCGCTTTCGGCAGCGTGGAAAGAAGCTGGGCGAGCAGGTCGAGATCGAAGCGGTCGTCGGGATGCCAGCGCAGCCCCGTGGAGGTGTAGCCCAGCGAGCTTGCGGTTTCGCAGCGCGGCGCCCCCGGGCGCGGCGCGGGATCGAAGAAGCCGCCCTCGAGCGACGGCGGCGCTACGAGCCTGCGATGCGCATCGGGCCGCTCGAGCGCCTTGAAGGGCGCCTCGCCGCCCTCTTCGAGCAGGGCCAGCGGCAGCGTCCTGTGCTCGGCTTCATGCACCCATTTCGGGCGCGGCCAGCGCGCCTCGAGAAAAGCGTGGGCGCGGGCGCGCTGGTCGCTGCTCACGTGTTCGAGCTGGGTGAGTACCACCGCATCGGCCACCGCCAGCTGGTCGTTGAAGGTCTCGTGCTCGCGCACTTTCGGCTCGTCGAGCCGGCGCGGGTCGAGGGCGACGACGATGTCGCGCACCTCGAGCGCCTCACGAAAGGCGTCGCCGCGCAGCAGGTCGAGAAGTCCCGCCGGGTGCCCGAGCCCCGACGGCTCGATGATCAGCCGGTCGGGTCGGGCGCGGGCGATCAGGTTGACCAGCCCCGCCTGCAGCACGAAGGCCAACTGGCAGCACAGGCACCCCCCGGGCAGCCCCTTGACCACGACGTCGCCCCGCTCTTCGAACATCGCCTGGTCGATGCCGATCTGGCCGAATTCGTTGACCAGGATTGCCCAGGTTTCGCCCACGGGCTTCTGGGCGATCAGGCTGTGGATGAGCGTGGTCTTGCCGCTGCCGAGAAACCCGGTCACGACGTGGGTGGGAATGCGCGTGGGCGCCAAGGGCTAGCCTCCGGTCATGTTCATGAAGCGCACCACCTGGACGTCGCCATCGGTGGTGAAGTGGTGGCGCTCGGGCTTGAGCGGCAGCGCATCGACGATCGCCTGCTTGAGCTTGGCCATGTCGCCGGGGTGGCGGCGAATCACCGCGCGCAGGTCCACCGAGTGCTCGTTGCCCAGGCACAGCAGAAGCCGCCCCTCGACGGTCACCCGCACGCGGTTGCAGCTGTCGCAGAAGTTGTGGCTGTGCGGCGAGATGAAGCCGATCCGGCTGTCGCTGTCGCTCATGCTAAAGTAGCGCGACGGGCCCAGCGTGGTCACGGCACTGGGCGTCAGCGCGTAGCGGGTTTCGATCAGCGCCTTGACGTCGTCGCTCGAGAAGAAGGTCTCGGCGCGGGAGTGATCCGAGACGTCGCCCAGCGGCATCTCCTCGATGAAGCTCAAGTCGAGCCCTTCGCGGCGAGCGAACGCGACCAGGTCCAGCACTTCGTCGTCGTTGCGCCCTTTCAAAATCACCGCGTTGAGCTTGATGCGCGAAAAGCCCGCCTCCTTGGCAGCGCGAATGCCGTCGATCACCTTGTCGAGATCGCCGGTGCGGGTCAGCGCCTTGAAGCGCGCGGGGTCGAGCGAGTCCAAACTCACGTTGAGCCGGGTGAGCCCGCCCTCCTTGAGGCGCCGGGCGTGCTTTCTGAGGCTCGCGCCGTTGGTGGTCATGGTGAAATCGGCAAGCCCCAGGGCGCCGATCTCGTCGACCAGCTGGGTGATGTTGGCGCGCACCAGCGGCTCGCCCCCGGTGAGACGAATCTTCTCGACGCCGAGCTCGGTGAAGGCGCGGGCGATGGTGGCGATCTCCTCGAGGGTGAGCACCTGAGCGCGGGGCAGAAACGTCATCTCCTCGCTCATGCAGTAGACACAGCGGAAGTCGCAGCGGTCGGTGACCGATATCCGTACGTAGTTGACGCGGCGGCCAATGGGGTCGATCAGTTGCTCGGTCATGGCCATCTCGATAGGTCGGTGGAGGGCGGCGTTGCGGGCGGTTGCGGCGCGGCGAGCGGCTGGATCGTCACGGTCTCGCCCGCGGCGGCGGCGTCCTGATCGTCGCCAAGCTCGATCAGGCAGTTGGCCGCCACTATGGAGGTTAGCATACCCGAGCCCTGGGCCCCGGTGATTCGCACGTGAAGCCGGCCCTGCGCGTCGCAGCGGTAGACGCCGCGAAGCAGGTCGGTGCGCTGGCGGCGGCCCTGGATCGGCGTCTCGAGCACCGCCGCGAGCCGCCCCGGCGCGGCGGCGGGCAGGCCCTGAAGGCGTGCAAGCAGTGGTGCCACGAACTGGTGAAAGGCCACCATGGCCGCCACCGGATTGCCCGGCAGGCCCACGAAGGGGGTACGGCGCTCGCCGAGAAGCCCGGCGGCAAGCGGCCGCCCCGGGCGCAGCGCCACGCGCCAGAAGGCCAGCTGGCCCAGGGCGTCGAGGGCGGCCCGGGTGAAGTCGCGCTCGCCGGCGGAGACGCCGGCGCTGGTCAGCACCAGATCGCTTCGCGCGGCGGCCCCGGCCAGGGCCGCCTCGATCGCCGCGGGCTCGTCGGGCAGGATGCCCAGATCGAGCACGCAGGCGTCGTGCTCGCGCAGAAGCCCCATCAATGCAAAGCGGTTGGCATCGAATACCCCGGCGGGCGGCAGCGCCTCGCCGGGGGCGACGACCTCGTTGCCGGTGGAGAAAAGCGCGACCACCGGGCGCTTGACCACGCTCACCCGGGCAAGGCCGAGCGAGGCGAGAAGCCCGAGGGCGGCGGCGTCCAAGTGCGTGCCGGCGCCGAGCACCGCAGCGCCGGCGGCGAGCTCTTCGCCGGCCTGGCGTACGTTTTGACCCTTCACCACGCGCGCTGGTGCCGTGAGCAGAACCTGCCCGTCGCGCTCCTCGAACTGCTCGCGGGGAATCACGGTATCGCTGCCGGCGGGCAGCGGCGCGCCGGTGGTGATGCGCACGCAGGCGTCGACGCCTAGCTCGCCGGTGAAGGCGTCACCGGCGAACACGCTCCCGGCAACCGACCAGCGGCCGGGAGCGCCCTCGGGCCAGGCCAGGGCGATGCCATCCAGCGCGGCGTTGGCGTAGCGCGGCACATCGAAAGGCGCCTCGACGGCGGCGGCCAGCGTGCGGCCATGGGCGTCTGCCAGGTCGAGGGTTTCATTGCCCACTTCCCGGCTCACCAGGCGTGCGAGCGCCGCGCGGGCCTCGTCAACGCTCAAGGCATCGCTCTGCTCGGGGCCGCGCGTCATGGGCTCGGCCTTGCGCGCCGTGTGGCGCGATCGAGCTCCAGGCGCTGCTTGTGCGCTTCGTCGTTGAGATTGACGAAGTCGCCCGGCGCGTGCGCCATGTCGACATCGCAGCTCGCATGACGCTCGTACCAGCGCGTGAGCTTGCGCTCGCCGCTGGCCAGGAACGCGCGCAGGTCGTCGGCAAGCGACGTGTCGATCAGCGCGACCGTCGGGTGCCGGCGCTCGCCGTCGAAGGCAACGCCAATGCGCGCCGTGCCGATGCCGGCCACCAGGCGTTCGACCACGTCGTCCGGCAGCAGCGGCGTGTCGCAGGGCAGAACGACCAGCCAGGGCGTGGTCGCCGCCTCGAGACCGCTCAGCAGGCCCATGAGCGGGCCGTGAAAGCCGGACTCGAGGTCAGCGATCACGCGGTGGCCGAACAGCGCGTAGGCGTCCGCGTTGCGGTTGGCGCTGATCAACACTTCATGGACCCGGCCTTCGAGGCGGCCAAGCGAGTGGGTAAAGAGCGGCGCGCCCTCGAACGGATCGAGCCCCTTGTCACGCCCGCCCATGCGGCGGCCTTCGCCGCCGGCCAGGACCAGGCCGGTCAGTTCGTCCTTCGCGATCATGGGCTTCGCGATCATGAGAGTACCTTCGCCGGGGGTGAGTGGGGCGGTGCACGCATTTGGACTCGACGTGCCGCTTGAAGTGCCATGTTCGCAATCGTCGCGGCGTTTTTAAAGGGCGTCTTTGCTATGCTGGCGAACATCAGCCGTTCAAGGAGACATCATGCAAGCGTTCGATGAATTTGACCAGACGACCCGCACCGAGCTCGAGGCGGCCGCCTTTCGCCGGCTCCTCGCCCATCTCGACGACAACAAGGACGTCCAGAACATCGATCTGATGATCCTGGCGGACTTCTGTCGCAACTGCCTCTCCAAGTGGCTGGTGAGCGCCGCCGAGGCGCGCGGTGAAACCCTCGACCTCGAGGCCGCGCGGCAGTACGTCTACGGCATGCCCTACAGCGAATGGAAGGCGCACTACCAGGGCGAGGCGACGCCCGAGCAGCTGGCGGCCCTCGAGGCGCGCCAGGCCCAGAAACGCGCGAAGGAGTGACCCCGTGGACGCCATGCAAGCGCTGAACATCGCGGTGTTGACCGTCTCGGACACGCGCGGCGAGGAGAGCGACACCTCCGGCCAGCTGCTGGTCGAGCGGCTCGAGGGCGCCGGCCACCGGCTGGCGGAAAAACGCATCGTGGTCGATGACAAGTACCGCATTCGCGCCGTGGTGGCGGCGTGGATCGCCGATCCCGAGGTGCAGGTGGTGATCACCACCGGCGGCACCGGCTTCACCGGGCGCGACTCCACGCCGGAAGCGGTCGCGGTGCTCTTCGACAAGGAGATCCAGGGCTTCGGCGAGCGCTTTCGGGCGCTCAGCGGCGAGGAGATCGGCAGCTCCACCATCCAGAGCCGGTGCCTGGGCGGGCTCGCCAACCGAACCGTGATCTTCTGTTTGCCGGGCTCCACCGGAGCGTGTCGCACCGGCTGGGACCGCCTGCTCGCCGAGCAGCTCGACAGCCGCCACAAACCGTGCAACTTCGCCAACCTGGTGATTCCAGGACGGGGCCAGCATGGCTGAGCTGGTGCCGATCGAACACGCTTTGAAAGCGCTTCTCGCCGAGGTTTGCCCGCTCGCAAGCGAAACGCTCGCCCTCGAGCACGCCGCCGGGCGGGTGCTGGCCGCCTCCGTGACGGCCGCGCTCGACGTGCCCGCCTTCGACAACAGCGCCATGGACGGCTACGCCCTGCGCGCCGCGGACGCCGGCGCTTGGCTTCCGGTCTCCCAGCGCATCGCCGCGGGAAGCCCGGCGCGCCCACTTGAGCCTGGAAGCTGCGCGCGCATCTTCACCGGTGGCGAGTTGCCCGAAGGGGCGGACTGCGTGGTGATGCAGGAGGAGGTGGAGCGTGACGGCGAGCGCGCCCGCATTCCTGCCGGCGTTGCCGTGGGCAATAGCGTGCGCCGGCGCGCGCGGGACGTGGCCAGGGGCAGCGTGCTGCTCGAGGCGGGCACGCGGCTCGCGGCCGCCGCGCTCGGCCACCTGGCGGGGCAGGGCATCGACGAGGTCCTGGTGCGCCGGCGCCCACGCGTGGCGCTGCTCTCGACCGGTGACGAGGTCGTCGAGCCGGGTACGCCCTTGGCGCCGGGCCAGCTCTACAACAGCAACCGGCCGATGCTCCGGCAACTGCTGGAAAGCTTCGGCGCCGAGGTGGTACATCTGGAGAGCGTGCCGGACGACGCCGACAAGACCCGGGCGTGCCTGGCGCGCGCCGCCGCGCTTGCCGACGTGGTGATCACCACCGGCGGGGTCAGCGTGGGCGAAGAGGATCACGTCAAGCACGCCCTCGAAGCCCTGGGCGAGCTGGATCTTTGGCGGCTGGCGATTCGCCCGGGCAAGCCCCTGGCGCTGGGGCGACTGCCGCGCGGCGACGGTCGCACGGCGCGCTTCGTGGGGCTGCCCGGCAATCCGGTCTCGAGCTTCGTGGGGGCGTGGCTCTTTCTGCGCCCGCTGATGGGGGCGCTGCTCGGCTGTCCGGCGCTCGAGACGTTGCCCCGGGTGACGGCGGTCGCGGCTTTTTCCACCACTACCGGGCCGCGTCGTCACTACATGCGCGTGAAGCTCGCCTTCACCCAGGCCGGGGTCGAGGCCCACGCCTTCGCCGACCAGGACTCCTCGGTGCTCTCCTCCTGCGTGCACGCCGATGCCCTGGCGATCGTCGACCCGCACCGGCGCGTGGCGCCGGGCGATCCGCTGACGTGCCTGTGGCTCACGGCGTGAGCCGCTCTGCCGCCAGCAGCCAGCAGGCAACACCTTGTCGCTCGAAGGCGATGCCGACCAGCGCCGGATGCACGCTGGCGCGCACGAGCGTCGGCAAGGGATAGAGGGCGGGGGCGGGCCAGTCGATGAGCTCGGCACTGCCCGTCACCCCCAGCTCCCACGCGCCTGCGCCATCGACGAGGGTGAGCCAGCGGCTTGCCGGGGCGCTTTCTTCGAGGTGCAAGAGGCGTGCAAGGTGCGCGGTGCGCGTGTGACTCGGGGTACTGGAAAGTCGGCGTACCCGGTTCGCCTCCAGGGCGAAGCGGTGCTGGCCCGCCTCGAAGACCACCAGCGAGACGTGAGCCATCGTCAGCCCTGGCCCGCCTGGAAGGCAGTGAGCAGGGCGTCGGCATCGAGCAGCGCGATCGCCTCGCGCGCGTCGCGGTGGAGCAGCGCGGTGACGAAGGGCGCGAGCGTGTCGTTCAGCGCCTCCGGCGGCTTGAGAGCGCTCTCGCTGACCTCGCAGACATCCTCGAGCGCTTCGATGCGCACGCCGGTGCGAATGCCGGCGGCGTCGACCAGCAGCAGCATGCCGGCTCCCGCCGGAGGGGCCGGAAGGTCGAGCAGGCGCTCGAGGGTGATCACCGACTCGATGGCGCCACGCAGATGGATCACCCCTTCGATGTCGTCGGGGAGCCCGGGAACGAAGTAGACGCTCTGCTGGCCGTCGAGAATTTCGCGCACTGCGCTGCCCGGCAGTGCAAAGCGCTGGCCGCCCAGGCGAAACAGCACCAGTTGGCGGGCGGGTTCGTCGACATCGACGCGCGTGTGCGCCTCGCCCTGGCGAGCCAGCGCCTCGTCGAGGCCGAGCGCGGAGGGGTCACTCATCGTCGAAGCCGTCATCAGATTCGTCCGGATTGATCGCGACGCGATTGCGGCCGCGGTTCTTGGCGCGGTAGAGCGCGCGGTCGGCGCTGACCCGCAGCGCTTCGGTGGAGGGGTGGTGGGGGAAGGCGCTGATGCCGGCGCTGAAGGTGCAGTTGAAGCGTGCGCTGCCCGCATTGAAGTCCACCTGCTCGAAATCCTGGCGCAGCTCCTCGATCAGCGCGGCGGCGGTATCGGCGCTGACGCCCTTGAGCAGCACCACGAACTCCTCGCCGCCGTAGCGGCCGATGATGTCGGAGACGCGCAGGCGGGTCTTCAACATGCGCGCCAGGGTGATGATGACCTGGTCGCCGGCCAGGTGCCCGTGGGTATCGTTGACGTCCTTGAAGTGGTCGATGTCGATCATCGCCATGGCGTGTCGAGTGTCGTCGCGATACGCCTGCACCAGCGCCCGCGAGATCAAATCCGTGGTGGTGCTGTGGTTGTAGAGCCCGGTCATGCTGTCCTGAGTCATCAGCGAGCGCAGGTGACGAAGGCGCTCGGCGCGCAGCCGCACCGCCGACACCAGCTCCTCCGGCGCCACCGGCTTGGTGATGAAGCCTTCGACGCCGGCGTTCATGGCGGTCAGCTGCTTCTGGCGGTCGGTCTCGGAGGAGAGGTAGAGAATCGGCAGCCCCACGTACTCGGTCTGCTGGCGCACGATGGTGGCCAGCTCCTCGCCGGAGCAGACCGGCATGTACATGTCCACCAGCATCAGGTCGGGGCTGAAGTAGTCGAGCGCCTCGAAGGCCTCGGCGGGATGATGGGCGCGCTTGACGGTCATGCCGGCCTGTTCGAGCACCAGCGCGTGGTAGTCTGCCGCCGCCGGGTCGTCGTCCACCACCAGCACGCGCAGCGGCTCGTCGTCCAGGGGCGTGGTCAGCTCGTCCAGGGCGAGCATCAGGTCAAGCGGCTTGACGGGCTTGGTGAAATAGCCGCTGCAGCCCGCCCTGACGGCGCTCAGGCGCGAACTGAAATCACCGTGGGCGGAGAGCACGATGGCGGGCAGGCGCTCGCCGGTGAGCCGGTTGAGACTGGTCAGGGTTTCGGTGCCGGCGGTGTTTCCCTGGGGAAACTGGACGTCCATGATGATGGCATCGGGACGCCGCGACAGCACGGCGTTGAAGAACGCCTGGGTATCGGCGAAATGGACCACCTCGTGGCCGAAACAGCGCAGGTGATGCAGCAGCTGGGTCACCTGGTCCGGCTCGTCGTCGCACAGGTAGATCAGCCGCTGGCGATTGTTGCGCTGACCAGCGCCGAACTCGACGGCGTTGAAGGAGGCGGGAAGCGTCGCCTGGCTCTTGTGTTGTTCGAGGTAGGCCTGCTCCTGGACCAGTGCCTCGAGCAGCCGCTCGATGGTGCGATCGATGTGGGCGGGTACCGGCAGCGCCGTCAGGGCCTCCTCGCCCTGGTGCGCCAGGGCGGAGAGCCGCTCGAACCCCAGCGACCGGCCGGTGCCCTTCAAGCTGTGAAAGAAGCGATGAAGCTCCGGGGCGAGCTGCGCGCGTGCTTCGGTCGAGCCGGCACTTTGCTGCCACTGGTCGACCGTGGAGGCGATGCGCGTGGAGAGTTGCGCGATGAAGCGCAGCCTCAGCTCGTTGAGTTTCTCTTGCAGCGTCGAGGGAGTCGACATCGGCTTACCTGTTGAAGTGGGCGGGCATGGCGTCATTCCTTCAGGGCCCGGTCGACGGTCCGGGCGAGGGTATGCGCCAAGTCCGCCTCCTTCTGCAGGCAGGCGGTCAGACCTGGCGTCGCAGCGAGCGTGGCGGTCGGCGCGTCGCCGGTCAGCAGGATGAACGGCAGCGTCACGCCCTGCTCTCTGAGCGTGGCGCAGAGCTCGATGCCGTCGATCAACGGCATGTACAGATCGCTCACGATCAGGGCGATGTCCGGGTGGGCCTCGAGCTTGGTGATCGCCTCCATCGCATCGTGAGCCATGACGGGCGTGTAGTGGTGCGCCGCCAGGATCGCGGCGGTCATTTCGGCCGACAGGGCGTCGTCGTCAACGACTAGAATCCGCATGCTGTTCCTCTTCATGAAACGCGTCCACTAGCCAAGCAGGGCCTTCAGGGTGTCCACGAGATTGTTCTGATCAAAGCTTCCCTTGACGATGTAGGCATCCGCCCCGGCTTCGATGCCGCGCTGGCGGTCGGCTTCCTTCTCGCGCGAGGTGATGATGATGATCGGTATGTCACGGTAGCGCTCATTTTCGCGTAGCCGCATGGTGAGTGCAAAACCGTCCATGACCGGCATTTCCACATCCGTCAGGACCGCGTCGAAGGGCTCGGCCAGCGCCTTGTTCAGGCCATCGCGACCGTTCTCGGCCAGCACCACGCGATAGCCCCAGGCCTCGAGCACGTCCTTCTCGATTTCACGGGTGTTGAGCGAGTCGTCGACGATCAAAATTCGATGAGGCGCCTGGGCAATAAGTTCCGAAGAGGCAGGGCGGCGAGGCGCACGTTTAATGTGAGTTAATAATGCCGGGACGTGCAGGAGGCTGGCAAGCGCGTTCTGGCCCACGTTGACCATGCCCGACACCAGCGGCAGGTGGCGAAGGTGCGAAGGCAGCGGCTTGATCACCATGTCGCGCTCGTCAACCAGCGCGTCGACCCGCAGCGCGAGCTTCTGCTGGCCCTGCTGGACGACCAGCAGCAGCACGCGCTCGCCCGGCGGCGCCTGTTCGAGCCCCAGCAGAGCGGCCAGGGACGCCACGGGCACGAACTCGTCGCGCAGCACCAGCGTCGGCTGGCCGGCGGTGTCGATGAAGGTCGCAGGCGACGTCTCGAGAAGCTCCATGACATAGGGCGCGGTCACCCCCAGGATCTGGCCGTTGACCCGTACCAGCAGCACCCGCATCATGGCGAGCGACAGCGGCAGGCGCAGGGTGAACACGCACCCCTTTCCCGGCTGGCTCGCCACGCGCAGATCGCCGCTGAGCTCGTCCACCACGGTGCGCCTGACCACGTCCATGCCGACCCCGCGGCCCGAGACGTCGGTGATCATCGGCTTGGTCGAGAAGCCGGGCAGAAAGATCAGCTCCAGAGTCTCCTGCTCGCTGAGCGTGTCAAGCTGCTCTTCGCCGATCAACCGCCGGGCGAGTGCCTTGCGACGCACCGCCTCGAGGTCGATGCCCGCGCCGTCGTCGCCAAGCTCGATGACCACCCAGCCGCCGTCCTGCCACGCCTCGAGGCGAATTTGTCCCTGGGGCGGCTTGCCCAGTGCGCGCCGCGCCTTGGGCGTCTCGAGGCCGTGATCGAGGGCGTTGCGCAAAAGGTGCACCAGTGGCTCGGAGAGCTGGTCGATCATCTGCCGGTCCAGCTCGATCTCGCTGCCCTGCAGGCGGCAGACGGCCTCCTTGCCGAGCGCCCGGGCCAGGTCACGGCTCATCTGGGCGAGCGGGTCGAAGACGATGCCCAGCGGCAGCATGCGCATCGCCAGCGCCCGGTCGTGGAGATCGCCCATCAGGGTGTCCTGGCCGAGCACGCTCTCCTTGAATTCGCGCGCGAAGGCGCGGACGTTGCGCTGTTGCGCCTCGGGCAGCGTCGCGCCGAGCGCCTGCGCCCGATCCACCAGGTCGTGCAGGTGATGGTGCTTGGAGAGCACCTCGCCCATCAGGCGGATCACGTCGTCCAGACGCTCCAGGCGTACTCGAACGGTATCGCTCAGGCGAAGGCGCCGGGAGAGCGCATCGCTCGACGCCGCCGCCAGCGCCGGACTCGGGGCGGCGGGCACTACCTCGGGTGGCGCCTGCGTGGCCGGCACCGTCCCCTCCATGGCGTGGCAAAGCGCCGAGTCCGCCGGGGTCAGGGTGTCCGGCGCCTGGCCCCGGGCCAGCTCGTCGACCTGGAGGTCGAGCGTGTCGGCGGCGCGGGTGAGAAGCGCGATGGCGGCCGCGTCGATCGGCCGGGTGCCGTCGCGCAGGGCGCTCAGAAGCTCTTCTGCGCTGTGGGTCAGCGTCGTGATCGCCTCCAGACGCAGCATGCGCGACGACCCCTTGAGGGTATGCAGCGAGCGAAACAGCGCGTTGACCTGCTCGGCGTGATCGCCGTCGCGCGCCAGCGCCTCGATGCCCTCGCGCAGGCGCGGTAGATGATCCCGGGCCTCTTCCACGAAGCGTGCGATAAAGCGTGACAGATCAAAGGCCATCATCTGCCTCCCGAGTTCGTGCGCCGGTGACGAGATGGCGCTTGGCGAGAAACCGCGCGTCGCCCGGCGGGATGGGCGAGGCGATGATCGTTAGCCCGCCGGTGGCGCGCGGGCTCGCCTCGAGCAGGCGCAGGACCGCTTCGTAGCCGCGTGTGGGCTGGCCAGGGGCACCGGTGAGCTCGCCGGCACGCGCCAGCTCGGCCTGGTAGAAGTGCGCCGGCCAGCACTCCGGGGCGACGTAGAGGGCGCGCTTGAAGTGCTCCTGGGCCTGTTCGGCGCGCTGTTGCCAGCGCGCCACCAGTCCTGCCAGAAGGCGCGCGTCGACGCTCCAGGGCTGTTCGTCGAGAAGCGTCGCCAGCAGCGCTTCGGCCTCGTCGAAGCGGTTGTCGTTGAGGTACGCCTGCGCATCCTGTACGCGCTGGGCGAAGCTCTCCGGCGCGGCGGCGGGCATCGCCGGTGGAGGCGGCGTGGCGGCGCGCTCTGCCTTCGGTAGCGGCGCCGGTGGCGAGGGAGGAGCCGGGGCGGGCGCCGGGCGCGGCGCAATGCTCTGGCGCGTCGGGCGTCGAAAGTGGAACACGCCCTCGCGCTGGGTGAGCTCCAGCACGCCAAGATCGTTGCCCAGGGTTTCCGAGACGCCGCACACCAGGATGCCCTCCGGCGCCAGGCGCTCGAGCAGGCGCTTCTGGATGGCGATGCGCTTCTGCTCGTCGAAGTAGATCGAGACGTTGCGAAACAGGATCAGATCGAAAGGGCCGCCGTCTTCGCCATCGCCGGAGGGCTCGAGCACGTTGAGCGCTCGAAAGTGCACCCAGTCGCGCAGCGCGTCGTCGATGGCGAACTGGCGGCCGCGCGGCGTGAAGTAGCGCGCCTTGAGCGCCCCTGGCAGGGCGCGAAACGCCATGCCGGCGTAGATCCCGCGGCGGGCCTTGGCGAGGACCCGGTGGTCGACGTCGCCGCCCGTGATGCGAAACAGCGTCGGCGCGCGCGCGCCGAAGCGCTCCAAAAGCGCCATGCCCAGGCTGTAGGGCTCTTCGCCGGAGGAGCAGCCGGCGCTCAGGATACGCAGCGGCCCGGCCCCGCGTGCCAGGCGCTCGGGCAGGTAGCGCTCGGCAAGCCAGACGAGCGCCTCGGGCTCGCGATAGAAGTAGGTCTCGTTGATCGTCAGCTGGCTGATGAAATCGTCGAGCAGGGCGGCGTCGCGCCCCAGCAGCCTGGCGAGCGCCGCCGGGTCACGCGATCCGGTGGCGTCGAGCAGGGCGTCGACCGCCCTGACCAGGCGCGGCTCGGCCAGGCCCTCCAGGTCCAGGCCGTAGCGCTCGTAGACCAGCTGCTTGAACGGTGCGTAGGATTTCATGACGACGACCGGGACAGCGACCGGGCGCACAGGGTATGCAGCAGCAGCCCGGGCAGCTCGTCGAGCGCGACCACGCGCTGCACCACCCCGGCGTTCACTGCTTCCTGGTTCATGCCGTAGATCACCGAACTCGCCTCGTCCTGGGCCAGGGTCGCGCCGCCGGCCTGGCGGATCGCGCGCATGCCCTGCACGCCGTCGCGCCCCATGCCGGTCATGATCACGCCGATCGCGTCGCTGCCGTAGACCTCGGCCACGCTGCACAGCAGCGTATCGCAGCTCGGGTGGTACAGCGCCCCGGCGGGGCTCGGGGTCAGCTTGAAGCGGTGGTCGAAGGTGACTTCCAGATTGCTCTCCGAGGGCGACAGGTAGACCGCGCCGGGCTTCAGGAACTCGCCCGCCCGGGCCACGCTCACCGGCAGGTGGCAAATCGAGGAAAGCCATTGTGCCATGCCGTCGATGAAGCCGTGGCTGATGTGCTGGGCGATCACCACCGGCGGCAGGAAATCCGCCGGCAGGCGGCTGAGAAGGCGCGCCAGCGCCTGGGGGCCGCCGGTGGAGCAGGCGATGGCCACGATGCGCCGAAACGCGCGCGGCGGGGGCTGGTAGGCGCTCGGCGGCGGCGAGCAGGACGTGTCGCTGCGTCGCCGCAAGCGAGTGATGACCGCCACCCCTGCCAGCAGGCGGACCCGCTCGAGCAGCCGCGTGGCGTCGGTGTCGGCGAGGGTGGGCTTGCCGATCACCTCGAGCGCTCCCAGCTCCAGGGCGCGATAGGCCGTCGGCGCCTCGAAGCGCTCGCTGACCACCAGGATCGGCAGCGCCTTGGTGTGCATGATCTCGTCGATCGCCGCGAGTCCGTCCATCACCGGCATGGTCAGATCCATGGTCACCAGCTGCGGCACCAGCCGCCGGGCCAGCGCCACCGCCTCGCGCCCGTTGCTGGCCTCGCCCACGATGTCGATGTCGCCTTCGCGGGTGAGCAGGTGGCGCAGTACCTCCCTGGCCACGGGGCTGTCGTCGACGATCATTACCCGGATTGGACTCATCGTGTCATTCCTGGCCGCGCTACTGATCGTCCGCGTGCTGTGAATGGAGCGTGAATTCCTGGACCAGCGCGTTGAGCTGGGCCGACATGCGGATCATCTCCTGGCTGATCTCGGTGATATGGCGCACCGACTGGGCGTTGCGGGCGCTGGCCGTGTCGATATCGCGAAGCGCCGTCACCACCTGGCTGCTGGCGGTCTTCTGCTGCTGGGTAGAGAGCGATATCTGCTGGGCGGCGCTGCTGGTCTGGCTGGCCGCCTTGAGCACCGCCTCCAGGTCCTGGGCGGTGGTGAAGCTCACCTCGACGCCTTTCTCGATCGAGGTGGCGCCCTTTTCGGAGGCGACCACCAGGCGGCTGATCGAGTGCTGGATGTCCTCGGTATGGCCTTCGATCTCCTGGGTGGAGTCGGTCACGCTGTCGGCCAGACGGCGGATCTCGCCGGCCACCACCGAGAAGCGCCGGCCGGACTCGCCGGCGCTCGACGCCTCGAGGGCGGCATTGAAGGCGATCAGCTTGGTCTGGGCCGCCAGCGAGTTGATCAGCTCCATCACCTTGCTGATCTGCTTGGACTTGGCGCCCAGGGCGACGATCTCCGCCAGGCTCTGCTCGCTGTCGCTGCGGATGTCCTGCATCTTAGCCTGCAGAAGCTCCATGGCGCTGGAGCCCTTGCGGCTGCGCTCCAGGGTCTGGTTGGCGACGTCCACCACCGACTGGGAGTGATCGGCGATCTGGGTGGAGGAGGTGGAAAGCTCCTCCATGGTGGAGGTGATCTCGGCCACCGACGAGGCCATCTCCTCGACCGCCGCCGCCATGGTCTGGTCGGCCTCGAGGCCCAGGTCGCCGCGCTGCAGGCCTGACAGCCCTGCGGTTCGAGCGAGCCGGTCGGCCACGCTGTCGAGCGCCTGGGCGTTGCTGGAGACCGCGGTCATCGCACGCTCCAAACGCGCCAGCAGCTCGTTGGTCTGATCCGCCAGATCACCCAGCTCCGCCTGGTCGTCGGTGCTCACCCGGCGGGTGAGGTCGAGGCTCAGGGTGATCTCCTTGAGCTGGCGCTGAAGGCGCGACAAGGGGCGCACCAGGCTTGCGGTGAGCGGATAGAGAAGGACCAGGGCGGCCAGCAGGATCGCCAGCCCCCAGCCGGAGGAGGCCAGGAAACGGTGCTGGGCGGCCTCCGTGTACTCGCCCTTGTCGACCTCGATCATCAGGTAGCGCTGCAGCTCCGGCAGCCAGCGCGTGGCGACCAGGTAGGTGGTGCCGGCGCGGGTGAGTTCGTTGACCTGGGTGGCGCTGCGCTCGAGCGCCTGTTCGGGCAGCGTTTCAAAGCGCTGGTCCGACGTGCCTTCGTCACTGTGTACCATCAGCTCGCCTTCGGCGTTGAGCAGTGCCGCGCGGCCGGTCTGGCCCAGCGAGAAGTCCTCGATGAGCTGGGCCATCTGGTTCAGGTTCAGGCCGGCACCGGCCACCACCAGCGGGCGGGCATTGGTGGCACGTTCATCGCTTCGGAAATTGAGAAAGACGAAGGAGTCGCCCGGCGTGAAGGTGTCGCTGTCGAGGTTGAGGTTGTAGGGGGCGTCGCTGTCGGTGAACTCGAAATACCAGCTGTCCTCGCTGGTCGGACCCTGCAACGGACGCTCCAGAAGCTCCCCGTCGCGATACTGGTAGTAGTAGGCGCCCGCCGGCGACTGTACGGCGAGAAACAGAAGTTCCGTATCGAGCTGGTCGGCCATGCGGGCGAGATAGCCCGTCAGCGCCGGCTCCTCTGCCTCCGGCAGCCCATTCAGTACCCACTGCTCCAGCACGTAGCTGTTGGCGAGGTTCTCGGAGATCGCAAGCGAGGGGCTCAGGCGCAGCAGCAGGCGGGTGGCGAGCCCTTCCACCTGCTGGGGCAGCTCTTGCTCGATGAGGTCGGCCAGGCGCGCCTGGCTTTGCGCCCGGGCCTGGAGGTAGAGCGCCAGCAGCATGGTGAGCGCAAAGGCCGTTCCGAAACAGAGGAACAGCCTCAGTCTGAGGGGCAGGGACTTCCAACGCGCCGTCATGATGGCTAGTGCTCCAGGTAACCGGTGAGAGTGGCGATTCGCTAGCCGAATCATACTGCCAATCAACCTTCGGGTTATAGAACGATGTGCATCGCTGTGATAGCTCGGCTTTCAACGTTGCCTGCAAGAGCGCTGCGCTAACATGGATTAAAAGTTGTACAGAAAGACATCGCACTCCCGGACGCCAGGCGTATTTGTTTGCTCGATCAACATAAATACTTAAATTCGCTGACGATTTGTGAGCGCAATAATTGTGCAGCGCCTGGTTGTTTTTTTGACAAGAGTGATACAAGAGCGTAATGTGGCGGTCAGTCAGGTAGACACCACTGCAAAGGACGCAACCATGTTGTCACTCACCCACGAGACCACTCTGAGCGTTCTTCGCGCAGTGGCAACCCAGCACGGAAAGGCCAAGCATACGGACATGCTGCCAAGCGCCGGCACTCCCGAGCGTACCGGGCTGATCAACGCCGTTTCCCACCTGTTCGGTGCGCGCAGCGTAGCGCTTCCGGACACTTCGATCACGCTCGGTGAATGGGCGCAGTCGCTCATCGACCATACCGACATCGAGTATCTCAACCTGCATGACACCACCAGCAGCGCGTTCTGCGACCGCCTGCAGCGCTGCTACCGCCATACGGCCGCTAGCTTGAGCCAAGAGGCGAAAGCGTTGCGGGCGATGCTGGCGCTGCCCGAGGCCCAGGAGCGGCGGCTGATCAGCTGGCTGTCGCTGCAAAGTGTCTCCGGCTTCGTGCTCGGGGCGCTCTTGCCCCAGGAGGCGGGTTGGCAGGCGCGTTCGCTTGCCGACAACGCCAATGCGCTGTGGGAACTCAATACCGGCGACGTCATCGCCACCGACAGCCAGCGCTGGCGCCAGCTTGCGGCGCGCCTGCCGGCGCTGCCCGATGGCGTCACCGCGATCACCACCACGCCGCTCGACGACGCGACCCGCCAGACGCTCGAGCAGAAAGGCGTGACCGATATCGTCGAACTCTACAGCGAGCCGGCGCTTGGCGTGATCGCCGCCCGGCGCTCGCCGGAGGCGCCCTTCGAGCTGTTGTCGCACTGGCACCCGACCGAAAGCCATAATTACCTGCTGCGCCTGGCGCCGGGCAGCGCCATGCAGGAGGTCAAGCTGGCCGAGCCGCTCGCGTGGGTCGGGGCGCGCAGCTTCGAGCGCGCGGATGCCGGCGCCCTGTGGCCCGGTTACGCATCGAGCCAGGCCTCGCGCCGCTATCCCGGACCTGTCCATAACGCCAGCGCCGCCTGACGCGGACTCAGACGATCGCGTGGGGCACGAAGCAGGAGGAGTCCTTGGTGATTCGCCCCACGTCCTCGCGAATGCCCATCCCGCAGGCGCGATCTCCCACCACCCAGCTCCCCACCAGGGCGTGAAAGTCACCGAAACGCGGCATGGGATGATACGCCTGCCGAATCCAGGGGCTGTCCACGTAGGGCCCGGCCACGCTCTCGAACGCGCCGTCGTTGGTCGTGAGCTCCACGTTGCTGCCTTCGCGTGAAAAAAACGGTTTGCGCACCCAGCCTGGTGGCAGAGTCGTCTCGCCGGGTTTTTCGAAGTACGCGGGCAGCAGGTTGGGGTGATCCGGGTACTCTTCCCACAGAAGCGGCAGAATTCCCTTGTTGGAGAGTACCGCTTTCCAGGGCGGCTCGAACCAGTGGGTATCGAGTTTGGGAATGAGTTGGCCGAACGCTTCCTGGGCCAGCTCCTCCCAGGGGTAGAGCTTGAACAGCGCGTGGATCGGCGCATCCTCCAGGTCGACGAAATAGTCGCCGCCTTGCAAGACGCCAATATCCTCGGTGTGGATGAACGGCGCTTTCAGTCCGGCCTGCACGGCGATGTCCTGCAGGTAGTGAACCGTGGCGCGCTCCTCGGCGTTGTCCTTGATGCACGAGAAGTGCAGCGTGTTGTCGCGCAGGCGCTGGCCGATGTGGGCCAGCGCCCCCATCAGCTTCTCCTGGATCGAGTTGAACTGGTCCGCATGACGCGGAACGAGGCCCTGCTCGATCGCCTGCTCGAGCCACACCCACTGGAAGAGCCCCGCCTCGTAGAGCGAGGTGGGCGTGTCGTAGTTGAGCTCCAGAAGCTTGGCCGGGCCATCGCCTGCGTAAGCGAAGTCCATGCGCCCGTAGAGGTGCGGCTGGCCGGCGCGCCAGGAGTCGAAGATGGTGTCCCACATGAACTCCGGGATCGCCAGGCGCTGGAGCAGGGCGTTGGAGTGGCACACCTTGTCCACGAGCGCCATGCACATCTCGTGAAGCTCCTCGGAAGGCGCTTCGATGTCACGCTCGACCTGCTCGAGGGTGAACTGGTAGTAGGCGCTCTCCTTCCAGTAGGGCTCGCCGTCGATGGTATGAAAATGAAACCCCAGCTCCTCGGCCAGGGTTTTCCAGTTCGGCCTTTCGGCGATGTCGACTCTCAGCATGGAGGGCTCAGGACCCCCAGCCGCCGCGCGCGGAGGAGCGCGAGCCGAAGCCGCTGCGCTGGGTCGCCTGGCGGTTCTGGGTGGCGACGTTGCGCATCGTCTGCTGGCGCTGGCTGACCCGCTGGCTCGCCTGGTTGGTGGCCGCGTTCCAGTTGCCCTGGTTCTGGCGATTGCGGTAGACCGGCTCCTGGTAGAGCCCCTGGCGGGTGGCCCCACGGCTGGTGCGCGACATCATGTTGCCCACCATGTAGCCCATCAGCGCCGGCATGAACCAGCTGCCGCCGCTGGTACCGGTGGCGGCCTGGGCCTGCTCCTCGGTGGGGGCGACGCAGGCGCCTTCACCGTGCTCGGCTTCGCAGGCCTCCAGCGAGTCGAAGCGCGGCACTTCCTTGATGGAGGCCTGGTACGCCTCTTCGCAGGCACTCTCGGTGTAGACGTTGGCCGCCACGCACTCCTCGACGCTCTGGAAACTCTTGGGGCTGTCGAAGCTGACGTCGGTCACCTCCTCGGACTGGCCGCAGCCAGTGAGCGTGAAGGCGCCGGCGCCCATCAAAGCAAGTGACAGCCGCAGGCTGCGCTTGCGGTGGGGCAGGTGAGAGGGTTGATCGTCTCGGGTCATGATGCGCTCCTTACCAGGTCATCGAGGCGGCGTTGAGCAGGCCGACCGCGATGCAGATACTGCCGACGAGAATGCCGTAGGCCATGTGGCCTTCGCTGATATGGGTGGAGAGGCTCTCCCCCTGGCTCTTGAGCATCACTTTCAGGCCGAAGAAGGTGGCCAGCTGCACGCCGAAGGCGATGACGCCCCACAGCAGGAAGTCGATGAAGCTGATCGAGTTCGCCATGGCGCTGTAGAGCGGCAGCGTGAAGCCGAGAATCGAGCCGCCGTAGGCGGTCGCGGCCGCCGCGTTGCCCTGGCGAATCAAGAGCCACTCCTTGTGCGGGGTGATGCGGCTGTAGCAGTACATGAAGGCGCCCAGCAGGATCAGTGCGCCGATCAGGTAGCCCAGAAAATGAGGCAGGCCTTGCAGGTAGTTCATGGTCGCGTCTTCCTTGTTCGAAATGGGGCGCTTGACGGCCTAAAGTAATGGCTCGATGGTCAAATAGCATCAATGTCGATCGAGGCCACGTCAACGCCGAGGTTCTCCACCAGCATGAAGCTGCCGTCCTCGTCGCTTTCGCCGCTCATCAGGACGTACTCCATGCGCTCGGAGCCCGCGATCGAGCGCTCGAAGAGCATGGCATGATGGACCACCTGGCGGCTAGTGACGCTTTCCGAGGTCGTCACACGCTCCTCGAACTGCACCGGCGGCGACCAGTCGCTGGCCGGGTCGCCCCATACCCGGGTGAATTCACGCGCGCCCTGATCGCCGGTCGCCTCGATCGTGAGCTGCCGGGTACCCAGCGGGCGCGACGCCGGCGCGCCTGGATCGAGCAGCGCATCGAACTCGTCGTTCGAGAGGTGGCTCACGCGATAGAAGTCGAACAGCTTGTACTCGATGACCCGTCGGTTCTCCACGTTGGCTTGAAGCCAGGTGTCGTTGTCGAGGTAGAAGCGCACCAGGTGCGCACCCTGGCCGAGCTCCACGTGGCCGACGGCGGCGATGTGGTAGTCGCGGTCGCTCTCCCAGGTGAACAGCGTATCGGAAAAGGCGGCCAGCTCGCTCAGGTTCAGGCGCACCCGGCCATCCAGGCGCAGCCCGGCGAAGTCCTCCGCCGTCATGCCGATCGGAAGACCCAGGGCGAAGCCCGCCGGCGACGCCGCCTGCGGGGCTTGCTCCTCGTCTGGCTTGCCGAGCAGCGCTTTCAGTGTCTTGAGCATGTCATCTTCTCCCCGGGAGGCCGCGGATTGCCGGGCCTCCCTGCTCGACGCGATGGAATGGGGGCCGGCTCAGGAAGCGCTCTTTCTGGCCTTGATCCGCGCCAGCACGTCGTCGGCCTTGCGGTCGCTGGCGCCGATGCCGGCGGCCTTGAGGCGCGTTTCGAGCTCGCTGCCGCTCTCCTCGGCGGAGAGCTGCTCGGCGGCCTTCATCTGGGCCGAATCCAGCGCCTGGCGCTCGCGAATGCGCTCCAGCGACTCCATGGCGCTGCCCATGGCGCTGTTCTGGCCCGAGTGACGCGCCGCCACGGCGGACTGCGCCCGCTGGGCGGACTCGGTCGCCTTGACCACGCTGACCTGTTGCTTGAGCTGACGCAGCTGGTTCTCGGTATTGCGGATCGCACCGCGCAGGCTCTCGATGCTGGTGTCGAACTCGCCGACGATGTGCTGCTCGGCATCCAGCGCCTCGCTCAGCGCGACGATGCGCTCGGCCACTTCCAGCGCCAGCTGCTCCTCGCCCTTCTCCAGGGCGGCGGCGGCGCTCTGCTCGAGCTCGTCGATCTTCTTCTCGAGGGTGGCGGCCTTGTCGCTGTTGATCTGGCGCTGGCCCATCAGGCGGGCGAGCTCGGTCTTGGAGGCCTTGAGGTGCTGCTCGGCGTCACGAATCTCCTGGTCGAGGATGCGCAGCGCCTGGGAATCCACCACGGCCTGTCCGGTCTCGTGGGCCTTGCCGCGAAGGGCGGTCATGATCTTGTTCAGCATGGGAACTCCTGAAAATCAACGAATCGGGTTGACGAAATGATCCTGAATCAGCCGCGCCACTTCCACGGCGGCGCTGGCGGTGGCGTGCAGCTCGGCGCAGATGGAGGCCAGCCGCGAATCGCCGAACAGTTGGCCGAACGCGACGTAGTAGTCGCGCTCGTCGAAGGTGACGATGCCGATCGAGGCCAGCGGCAGCAGCACGCCTTGGCGCAGCAGCTCCTCGTTCAGCGCGGCCTGGTCGGCGATGCGCTCGACCGGGATGATGGGCGTCATCGCCACCCACTCCTCGTCGCTGCGCGATAGCGTAAGCGTGAGGTTGCCGTAGTCGTGCAGGGTGAAGAGCAGGGTGTCGTTGGCCGCGTCGAGCTGCACGTCGGCTTCGGGCCAGTCGAGCCCGTCGGACCCGTCGGCGGCCATGATGCGCTCGTAGAGTTCGGTCGCCGTGGCGGCGGGGGTGTCGTTAAGCGTCGTCAAGAGCGAGACTCCTTGTAAGCAAATCGTATGAAAACGTCCATGAAAAACGGTTAAGCGTGCACCTCTGCTTTGATACTACCGCAATCGTCGCCTGTTCGGGGCATAAATGAATTAACCTGAAATCAACCTTTTTCGACCCCGCATCCCGGCGCGAGTTCGTCGCGCCGGCCGCCTTCAAGGAGCCGTCATGACCCAGCAAGCAGACCACCCAGGCATCTGGCAGACGCCGCTCGACGCGTTTCGCGACGCCCTGGCCCACGACCCGATGCCCGGCTGCGGCGCGGCGGCGACGGTGACCGCCGGCTGCGGCCTCGCGCTGATGCTCAAGGGGCTCCACCTTGGCCAGCGTCATGCGCCGAGGGCATCGCGCGCCACGCTCATCGAACGCGGCGAAGCGCTCCAGCAGGCGCTGGCGCCGCTGGCCGACGCCGACGTCACCGCCTTCGAGGCCATGATGGCTGCGCTCGATCGACCGCAGCAGACCGAGCAAGAGCGCGCCTCGCGCGCCGCAGCCCTTCACCGCGCCGCACGTGATGCCGTCGAGGTGCCGCTGTCCACCGCCCGGCGCTGCCTCGAGGCGCTGGCGCTTGGCGAGGAGATCCTGGAAAACATCGAGGCGCAGTTTGAAAGCGATGCCCGCGCCGGCGGATATCTCTTGAGCGCGGCGGTCGAGAGCGTGCTGCTCAACGTCGAGGCCAACCTCGCGGCACTCGACGAGCAGGATCGACGTTACGCCCTCAAGGAGCGCGATACGCTGATCATCGAGCTGGGCGCCGCGCGCGCGGCGCTGGCCCTTTAGCACCAAGCGCTGATGTCCTGATCGGTGGGGTGATGGTCCTTGCCGACATCGCGCCGGCGGCGGAAACTGCGATCTCCCTCTTTGCGGAGTCTTTCGCGTGACGCGCTCCATCGCCCTGCTCGCCTTTCACGACTGCCAGCTGCTGGATGTCAGCGGCCCCTGGCAGGTGTTCGCCACCGCCAACGAGCTTGGCGGCGAGGCGCTCTATCACTTGACCCTCGCGGCCGAGGCGCCGGGCAGCGTGATGACCAACGGTGGGCTTGGCGTCCATGCCGATATCGCCGTCGAAACGCTGGCGGATCGCCTGCCCCTCGATACGCTGTTGGTCGCCGGCGGCCGCGGGGTGATGGAAAAACGCCTCGACCCGCTGCTTTTGGCGCGCCTGCAGGACGCCGCGCCCCGGGTACGCCGGCTGGGGTCGATCTGCACGGGGGCGTTCCTGCTGGCCGCGGCGGGCCTGCTCGACGGGTGTCGCGTCACCACCCATTGGCGCCATGCCGAGGCGCTCGCCCGGGCGCACCCGGCGCTGAGCGTCGAGGCCGATGCGCTCTATCTCGAAAGCCGGGGACGCTACACCAGCGCCGGGGTGACGGCGGGGATCGACCTGGCGCTGTCGCTGGTCGAGGCCGACCACGGCGCGGCCCTTGCCGGTCAGGTCGCCCGGGAGCTCGTGATGTTCCTGCACCGCCCGGGCGGCCAGTCGCAGTTCAGCGAAACCCTTCGCCATCAACAGAGCGCCGGTCCTCTGCGCCGCCTGCTCGACAGTCTCCACGCCGACCCCGGCGGCGCGCACACCCTGGAGAGCATGGCCGACGTCATGGCGGTGTCGCCGCGCCACCTGACGCGCCTCTTCGCGCGCCACCTGAACACCACGCCGCACCGCTACCTGACCCGCCTGCGCCTGGAACAGGTGCGCCTGGCGCTTTCCCGCAGCGGCCCGCCGTCCTCCCAGGAGCGGCTGGCCAACGGGCTCCGCCTGGGCGGGGCGGAGCAGCTGCGTCGCCAGTTCCAGCGCCATTACGGCGTCTCGCCCTCGGTCTACCGGGCGCGTTTCTCTTCCTCTCACGCTTGAATCGAGGACCTTCACATGCCGCTATCCGTATGGCTGCTTTCCCTGTGTCAGGCGCTGCTGGTCAGCGGCAACATCCTGCTCATCGCCGTCTCGCCGCTGGTGGGTGCCGCACTTGCCCCCGGTCCCGCCTTCGCGACGCTGCCGGTGGCGGTGCAGTGGCTGGGGCTGATGGGCGCGACGATCCCCGCCTCGCTGATCATGGGCCGGCTCGGGCGCAAGCGCGGCTTCGTGCTGGGCAATTTGGTCGGACTCGTCGGCACTTTCGTGGCCATGCTGGCCCTGTCACTGGGCCACTTCGGGCTGTTTCTGCTGGCCACCTTCCTGATCGGCGTGGGCATCGGCTTTGGCCAGCTCTATCGCTTCGCCGCGCTGGAGGCCGCGAAGGCGCGCCACCGCGAGCGCGCGCTGGGGCTCGTCATGGGCGGCGGGTTACTCGCCGCCTTCGCCGGACCCTGGCTTGCGCGCTTCAGCCGCGAACTCTCCGAGGTGCCGTTTCTGGCGAGCTTCGCCGGGCTTGCCGTGCTCTACGTGGTTGCGCTCGGGTTACTGCTCGTCACCCGGCTACCCAAGGCATTCGTCGAACCGCAGGCCGGCGAGCAGCGCCCGCTGGGCGAGATCCTGCGTCAGCCGCCGTTCGTCACGGCGGTCGTCTCGGCGATGGTCGGCTACGCGGTGATGAACCTGGCGATGACCGCCACGCCCCTGGCCATGTCTCATGCCGGCCACGGCTTCGATCACGTGGCGACCACCATCCAGTGGCACGTGGTGGCGATGTTCGCGCCGTCGTTCTTCACCGGGCCGTTGATCGCCCGCGTGGGGGCGAAGGCGGTGATCGTGGCGGGCTGTCTGCTGCTGGCGGCGAGCACGCTGGCCGCGCAGCTCTCGCTCACCTTTGCCGGCTTCAACCTGGCGCTAGTGCTGCTCGGCCTTGGCTGGAACTTCACCTTTCTACCCGCCACCGGGCTTGCGGCAAAGGCGCACCGCCCGGCGGAGAAGGCGCGGGTGCAGGCGGCCAACGAGTTTCTGGTGTTCGGCGCCGTGGCGGTATCGGCACTCGCGGCGGGGCCGCTGGTCAGCACGCTCGGCTGGGCGACGCTCAACGCC
>NZ_JAMZBC010000003.1 GCF_024158715.1 Halomonas sp. 707D7
GGTCGAGACCCTCGACTGGACGCCCATGGAGCAGGCCCAGGTCGGCCAGTTCCTCGGCGCGGCGATCATCGGCGGCCCCGAGACGGTCAAGGCCGAGCTCGAAGCGTTCCAGGCCCGGACCGGCGCCGACGAGCTGATGCTCAACAGCGACTTCTACAGCCAGGAGGATCGTTTGAGAAGCTACGAGATCGTCGCCAGCGTGACAGGGAGACAGTGAGCCATGTCATCACTCGCCTTCACGCCGATGACCCGCGCCGACTTCACGCTTTTCTGGCCGGATTTCAAGGCCATCGTAGAGGCGCGCGAGACCTACGCCATCGACCCGGAGATCGATTTCGAAAGCGCCTACGCCCTGTGGTGCCTGGCGCCCAGGGCGACCTTCGCCGTCAAGGATCAGGAAGGTACGCTCTTGGGCGCCTACTACGTGAAGGCCAATGCCCAGGGGCCGGGCGGGCACGTCTGTAACTGCGGCTACATGGTCAACGCGACCGCCCGCGGCAAGGGCGTGGCCCGGGCGATGTGCGAGCACTCCCAGCGCATCGCCCGCGAGCTCGATTTCAAGGCCATGCAGTTCAACGCCGTCGTCGCCACCAATACCGTGGCGCTCGCGCTCTGGCAGCGGCTGGGGTTCGCGATCGTCGGCACCGTGCCGGCGGCTTTTCATCACGCACGTCATGGCCTGGTCGATATCCACGTGATGCACAAGGCGCTTTGATCTCGCCCAGGCATGCAAAAGAGGGTGAAATGAGGTATTTTTTCTGGCCCCGATAACCGTGGGTGTTGCCGAGCTCCCGCCTTGTTGATGACGGCCGACTATGTTTCACACCGGGTTGTTCGCGCACCTTTCGCTGCGCTCACGCTTCACCATCCTGATCGCCACGCTGGTATTCGCCACCACGCTGCTGCTGGGCTGGGTCGCCTCGCGCGAGTCCGCCGAACAGATGCAGGACGAGATCGGAAGCTCGGCGGCGGAAGCCGCCTACCAGATGACCGACAAGCTCAACCGCAGCATGAATGCACGTATCAAGGAGGTGAAGCTCCTTCTCGCCATCCAGGCGCTCGACAGCGACGCCAGCAACGATGTCCTGCAGCGTCAGATGGAGCGGCTGCAGGATACCTACAGCGTGGTCTCCTGGATCGGCCTGACCGATGAAGAAGGCGTCGTCGTGGCAGCGACCGACAGCATTCTCGAAGGTGTTTCCATCGCCCAGCGCCCGGTATACACCGAAGGCAGACGAGGCTTCTGGGTCGGCGATGTCCACGAAGCCGTGCTGCTCGCGAGCCTTTTGCCAAACCCCAGCGGCGAAGCGCTCAAGTTCGTGGATATCGCCACGCCCGTCCACGACAGCGCAGGTCGCTTCCGGGGCGTGCTGGCGGTTCACCTGAGCTGGCAGTGGGCGGAGTACATCCAGCGCTCGATGATGGTTCCCGACCAAGGCGGCATGGACATGCTGCTGCTCGCGGCCGACAACACGGTACTGCTGGGACCCCAGGAGCTGCTCGGCAAGCCACTCGATACGCTGCGCCACGTTCCGCGTGCCGGCAACACCCGTCCGCGCTGGGCGGTGGAGACCTGGCCCGACGGCCAGCGCTACGTGACCGGCTACGCGCGCAGCAACGGCTTCGAGGAGTTCAACGGCCTGGGCTGGCTGGCGATCAGCCGCCAGCCCGTCGATACCGCCTTCGCCGCGGTCGAGCGCCTGCAGGCGGCGATCATGAGCATCGGCTTGCTGCTGTCGCTGGTGTTCGCCCTGCTGGGCTGGCGCATGGCCTCCGGCATGGTGGCGCCGCTGCGTCGTCTGGCGAAGGCGGCAGATCGCATTCAGGATGGCCACGGCGCCGACGTCATTCCGCTGGAGAGCGGCGCCCCTGAGCTCAAGCGGCTGTCGGTGTCGATGCGCAACATGGTGATGCGGCTCGTGGACCAGCACCAGACGATCCGTCGCCTCGAGGATCTGGCCAACACCGACCCGCTGACCGGGCTGCCCAATCGCGCCTTTCTCAACCAGTATCTGCAGCTCGCCGTTCCCGAAGCCCAGCGCAACGGCCAGAGCATGATCGTGTTCTTCATCGACCTGGACGGCTTCAAGCAGGTCAACGACGTGCAGGGCCACCACGCTGGCGACCTGGTGCTGATCGAGATCACCCAGCGCCTCAAGAACGCCCTGCGCAGCGGCGACATCGTCGCTCGGCTCGGCGGCGACGAGTTCGTCATGGTGCTGAAAGCGCGACCGGACAGCCTGGAATCACTCACCCACGAGGTGAGTCGACGGCTGCTGGCCGCCATCGAAGCACCGATCGTTCTGCCCGACGAGCAGATCGCCACAGTGGGTGGCAGCCTCGGTGCGGCGTGGTGGCCCCAGCATGGCCAGCATATCGAGACCGTGCTGCAACTCGCCGACGCCGCGCTCTATCAGGCCAAGAGGCGCGGCAAGCATCAACTGGTGATCCACACCGCCACGCCCTGAGTCACGCCTTCCATCAGGCCTTGAAACAGCGCGTGAGCATCGCTTCGGCGGCGCTGCTGCCCAGCGCCTCGAGGCGCTCGATGTTGCGTTCGGGAATGACCGAGGTATCGCCGTAGAAGTCGATCGCCCGCTCCACGCTCTCCTCGCGCAGCACGTGCACCATCGCGTAGGGCGAGCGGTTGGTGAAGTTGGAGGCCTCCTCCGGCGCGGCGCCCTCGAAGCAGTAGTCGGGGTGAAAGCTCGCCAGCTGAAAGACGCCTTCGTAGCCCAGCCGCTCGACCAGCTCCTCGGCCAGTGCCAGAAAGTCCAGGTAGTGCTCGAAGCTTCGAAACAGCGTCGGCATGACCAGAAGCGACGTTTCGATCTCGGGATGATCGGTGAGCCACGCGAGCTCGGCGGCGAGCTCCTCGAGCGCCACGTCGAACTTCTTCGAACGCACCACCTGCACTCTTACCCGGTCGCGCTCGAGCTCGCGCCGGGCGAAGGGGCAGATATCCTCCGCCACGATGAAGTCCTGCACCCAAGCCAGGGTATGCCTGATCACGTCGTCGTCGGTAAGCGCCATGTCGTCCTCCTGTGATTGCCCGTTCGATGGATGCGGGCAAGCCTACGTGTGCTTTTGGTAGTGCGCCAGCGCCACGTCGAAGGATTTACGCACGTGATCGTCCATCAGCGCCCGCGCAGCACCGACGTCGCGGCGCAGGGCCAGCTCGACCAGCGCCTGATGCTGGTCGTCCAGTGTCTGGCGAATCCGGGGCGGGTTGGGCCCTAGTCGACGATAACGGTCGAACTGGTCGTGCAACTGCTCGATGAAGCGAATCAGCCACACCGAGCCACAGGGCGCCACCAGCGTACGGTGGAACTGGGTATGCAGCTGTTCCCAGGTATCGCCCTTGTCCTCGCTCTTGTCGGCCCGCTTCAACCGATGCGCAGCGGCGAGCAGCTCCGCCTCCCACTGGGCATCGCCGCGCTCCAGCGCTCGCTCAAAAGCCATCCCCTCGAGCTCGAGGCGCAGGCGAGCGATATCCTCGAGCTCCTCCTGGCTGAGTCCTGGCACGCTGAAGCCGCGCTGATTCTCCTGCACCAGCAGGCCGTAGGCGGCGAGCTTGTTGAGCGCCTCGCGCAGCGGGCTCAGCCCCACCTGATAACGCTCTTTCAAGGCGTTGATGGCGAGCTTTTCACCGGCGGTGAAACGCCCGCGAACCAGGTCCTTGCGCAGCGTTTCGTAGATCCGGCTCGAGGAGGTTTCGCTGCGCGTGTCGCGTGCGTTGCTCATGGGGGCATCCTTGGTAGTGGGTGGCGATGTAGCGACTGATGCTCGAAGGACGGGTTCTTATTCTTCCGCAAGAATAATCGATTTTTTTATAAAAAATATGATAAAAAGTTCTTTCATGCGATCGACCCCTCCCTTGATCGACTCACTTCTTCAATCGTCACCGCACAGGCGATGACAGCGAGCGATACGTTTATGAAGCTACCGGCACTGTTCTGGGCCTTTTTCCGCGTCGGCATTTTCGGGTTCGGCGGCGGGCCATCGATGATTCCTCTGGTGCATGCCGAGGTCGTCAAGCGCCACCAATGGCTGACCGATGAGGAGTTCGCCGACATCCTGGCGATCGGCAATACGCTGCCGGGGCCGATCGCCACCAAGATGCCGGGGTATATCGGCTACCGCGTGGGCGGCGTCGCCGGCTGCGCGGTGGCGGTGTTCGCGATCTCGGTGCCGATGATCGTCGCGATGATCGCCATGCTCGGCGTGTTCAGCCGCTACCGCGACGTCGCCTGGATCAACGGCATGAGCCACGCCGTGATTCCCGTGGTCATGGTGATGATGGGCCAACTCACCTGGGATTTCCTGGAAAAGTCCAAGGCTTCGCTCGGCTGGATCGCCAGCCTGCTCATCGCCGCCGTCTCCGGTGCGCTGATCTACTGGCTCGGGGTGCACCCGGGCATCATCATTGGCGCAATCCTGATCGCCGCCCTTCTCAAGCCCCGGCGCAAGCCGAAGACCCCGTCCACGGAGGAGTCGGCATGATCTACTGGCAGCTGTTCCTGGCCTTCTTCATTCCCAACATCATCGGCTACGGCGGGGGCCCGGCCATCATACCGCTACTGGAAGCGGAAGTGGTCGGCCGCTACGGCTGGATGACCTCCCAGGGCTTCGCCGAGACCCTGGCGCTGGGCAACGCGCTGCCGAGTCCGATCGCCACCAAGATGGCCGGCTACATCGGCTACGAGGTCGCCGGGGTCGCCGGCGCCGTGATCGCCGTGTTGGCGACGGTCGTGCCGTCGCTCTTGCTGATGCTCTGCGCGCTGGGTCTTCTGTACCGCCATCGTGAATCCCCCCAGGTGAAACGCATGAGCCAGTGGGTGCGCCCGGTGATCGCCATCATGATGGCCTGGCTGACGCTCGGCTTCTTCATGGAGGGCATGGGCAGCGCCGGCCTCGTTCACACCCTGATCATCGGTATCGCCGCCACCGCGGCGCTGGTCTGGCTCAACATCCACCCGGCCTTCGTGGTCATGGGAGCGCTCGTCTACGGCGCCCTTCTGCTCGGCTGATCTTCGCCGGACTCCCGCCGGAGGATGGCGTGGCAGGGCCCGGCCAAACGATGCATCATGGCGTTCCTTGCCGTTCAGGTTGGCCTTTTTATGGCATCACTCTCCTTTCTCGCCCTGAAAGACTTCGTCGGCGTCTTTCGCTACAGCCGCCGCGCCCTGGCGCTGGTCTGGGACACCTCGCGCGCGATGATGCTGGGGCTGGCGCTGTGCACCCTGGTGGCGGGGGTGCTGCCGGCGCTGGCCGCCTGGGTGGGGCAGCTCATCGTCGATGGCGTGATCGAGGCCATGCAGGCTTTTGAAGAGGCCGAGGCGCCGGTGCTGGCGGTGATTCTGGCCCCGGTACTGCAGCTGGTGGCGCTGGAGGCGCTGATCGTCGGGCTGATCGCCCTGGCCCAGCGCGGGCTGTCTGCCCAGCAATCCCTGCTGCGGGCGATGCTGGGCCAGCGGGTGAACGTCATGATTCTCGAAAAGGCCGGTACGCTGTCGCTTTCCCAGTTCGAGGATGCAGAACTCTACGACAAGCTCACCCGGGCCCGGCGGGAAGCGTCCACTCGACCGCTTTCCCTGGTGACCAAGACCTTCGGGCTGATCCAGAGCGCGATCTCTCTTGCCAGTTTCAGCGTGCTGCTGGTGCAGTTCTCTCCCTGGGCGCTATTGATCCTGGCCCTGGGGGCGGTGCCGGTGTTCGTCTCCGAGGCGAAGTTCTCCGGCGACGCCTTTCGACTGTTCAGCCGCCGCTCGCCGGAAACCCGCATGCAGAGTTACCTGGAAACCGTGCTCGCCCGGGAGGACAGCATCAAGGAGGTCAAGCTCTTCGGCCTGGAGGGGCTTTTTCTCACCCGCTACCGGGCCATCTTCGAGCGGCTTTTCGGCGAGGACCGGCGCCTTACCCTGCGCCGCGAAGGCTGGGGGTTCGCGCTGGGACTTCTGGGCACCCTGACCTTCTACCTGGCCTACGCCTGGGTCGTGCTCGAGGCGGTGGTGGGCTCGATCACCCTGGGCCAGATGACGATGTACCTGATGGCGTTCAAGCAGGGCCAGGCGGCGCTGTCCGCCATTCTCACCGCGGTCAGCGGCATGTACGAGGACAACCTCTACCTGTCCAATCTCTACGACTACCTGGAGCATCCCACCGAGCGCGAGCGCGGCGTCCTCACCCAAGGGGTCTCGCCGGGGGACGGGCTGCGCTTCGAGAACGTGAGCTTCGCCTACCCTGGCGCTCCGGCGGCCTTGAGCGACATTTCGCTTCACCTGGCGCCAGGGCAAAGCCTGGCCCTGGTCGGGGAAAACGGCTCGGGCAAGACCACCTTGATCAAGCTGTTGACCAGGCTCTACTTCCCTACCGAAGGCCGTATCCTGCTCGACGGCAGTGACCTGCGCGACTGGGACGCCCAGACCCTGCGCCGGCGCGTGGGCGTCATCTTCCAGGATTTCGTGCGCTATCAGCTGCCCGTCGGCGAGAACCTCGGCGTGGGCGATACCCAGGCCTTCGAGGATGTTCAGCGCTGGCGCCAGGCGGCCCATTTCGGCCTGGCGGATACCTTCATCCAGCGCATGCCCCAGGGCTACCAGACCCAGCTCGGGCGCTGGTTCAAGAACGGCCAGGAGCTTTCCGGCGGCCAGTGGCAGAAGATCGCGCTATCGAGAGCCTACATGCGGGAAGACGCGGACATCCTGGTGCTCGACGAACCTACCGCGGCGATGGACGCCGCCGCCGAGGCGGACGTGTTCGCCCGCTTTCGCGCCCACGCCCGGGACAAGATGACGATCCTGATCTCGCACCGCTTCTCCACCGTGCGCAGCGCGGATCTGATTCTGGTGATCGATCGCGGGCGGATCATCGAGCGCGGCACCCACGACAGCCTGCTGCGCGCCAACGGCCGCTACGCCCACCTCTTTCGCCTGCAGGCCGAGGGCTATCGATAAAAAGTCCTTCCGCGCCCCCTTTGAGCGGTACCTGGTCAAGGTGCGCGTCTATACTGGGAAACCGCCTGAAGGATAAGCCTCTAGAGGAGACAGGATGCCCTCCCATGCGTTAGTGATCGATGACGACATCGACATTCAACTGTTGTGCGAAATGCTGCTGCGCCGCCACGGCTACGAGGTCGAGACCGCCGGCAGCCTGGGCCAGCTGGCACGCCACCCGTCGCTTCTCGAAGCGGATCTGATCCTTCTCGACCTGGGGCTTGGCGAATTCACCGGGCTCGACATTCTCGACTACCTGCACGACCTGCGGCTCAACGCGGCGATCCTGCTCATCAGCAGCTGCTCGCAAGAAGAGGCCGCGCACGCGCTGGCAGTGGGCCGCGCGAAGGGGCTACGCATGCTCGGTTTTCTGCCCAAGGCGAATATGCTCACCGGGCTCGCGGGCTTTCTCGCCCCGCTCGACATCGCGCCCCAGACGCCGACACCGGCGGAGCTTGCCACGGCCATCGAAAGCGATGAGCTGCTGCTGGTCTACCAGCCCAAGCAGGCACTGGACGGTGGCCATATCGTCGGCGTCGAGGCGCTGGTGCGCTGGGAGCACCCGACCCACGGCACTCTGCCGCCCAATAGCTTCATTCCCATGGCCGAGCAGCACGACATGATGGTGGCACTGACCTGGCGCGTGCTGGAGCTGGCACTCGCCCAGCAGGCGCGCTGGCACGCCCGGGGCTGGCCGCTCGGCGTCGCCGTCAACGTCGATGCGGACTTCATCAAGTCGGAAGGGGTGCTCGAGGCCTTCGATCGCCTGACCGAGCATCACGGCATCGACAACCGCTTTCTGACCCTCGAGCTCACCGAGTCGGTGGGCATCGACTGCCTGGGCTATGCGCGACACATTCTGGAGGCGCTACGCGAGCGTGGCTGCCAACTGTCACTGGACGACTTCGGTACCGGCTACTCTTCGCTGGTGCAGCTCTACCGGCTCCCCTTCAGCGAACTGAAGGTGGATCGCAGCTTCGTCTCGTCGATGGAGCATGACGATGCCGCACAAGCGATCGCGCTGTCGATCATCGACCTGGGCAAGCGCATGGGCCTTTGCGTGGTGGCCGAGGGGATCGAGACCGAGGCCCAGCGCGAACTGCTCGCCGAGGCGGGATGCGGCGTCGGCCAGGGCTATTTCATCGCACGCCCGATGGAAGCGGCCGCGCTCGCCGGCTGGCTCGATCGTCGCCAGAGCCCGGCTCAACCGGTGACGAGCCCCGCGTCGGTCAAGGCCGTGTGAGTCTCGCGCGCCATGGCGTCCAGCCGGGCCAGCGCCTCTTCGAGCACCGCAACGCTTGCCGAGGGCGCATCGCGCTCGGCCTGGGCGGCCCAGGTGGCGATGGCCGTGCAGCCAAGCGACGCCGCAGCGCCCTTCAGCGCATGCGCCTCCTGGGCGAAGGCATCTCGCCGGCACTGCGCCAGATGCGCCGACAGCCGCGCGCGGCGCTCGGGAAGACGGCGTAGAAAGCTCGTCAGCAGCGTATCCAGCGCCTGCGCGTCGAAGGTCTCCTTGAGCTCGGCGCAAAGCGTCTGCTCCAGAAGCGAATCCTGAGGCGAGTGGGCGACGGGCGGGACGTACGGCGACTCGGGAACACAGGCCGGGCTTCGGGCCACCAGATAACGGCAAAGCACGAGGTGGAGTTCGTGCCGCGTGAAGGGCTTGTGGAGAACGTCGTCCATGCCGCTTTGCCGGCAGCGCTCCCGGTCCTCGGGCATGACGTTGGCGGTCATCGCGACGATGGGCAGCGCCCCCTGCTGCCGCTGCCGCTCGAAGCGCCGCCAGCGCCGCGTCGTCTCCAAGCCGTCGAGCACCGGCATCTGCACGTCCATCAGCACCAGATCGACCTCGTCGGCGTGCTCCTTCAGGTACCCAAGCGCCGCTTCGCCGTCATCGACCAGGCTCGCGCGCAGACCCAGGCGCTCGAGCAGCCCCCGGGCGACGGTCTGGTTCACGGCGTTGTCCTCGACCACCAGAACATGGCAGCCGGCAGCCAGTGACGGCTGGCCGGTCCGCTCGAGCTCCACGCCGGACGCCCTGACCTCCGGCAGCGGCAGGGTCAGCCAGAAACGGCTACCCACTCCGTCGATGCTGGTGACGCCGATCTCGCCGCCCATCGACTCGACCAGGCGCTTGCAGATCGCAAGCCCCAATCCAGTCCCCTGGTGGCGCCGGGCGATGGCGCTATCCACCTGAGAGAACGGCGCAAACAGGCGCGTCTGGTCCGGTGCGGCGATTCCGCAGCCGGTATCGCGCACCTCCCAGCGAACATGCCCGTGCTCGTCCACGTCGGCGCTGCAGCGCACGCTGCCCTCACGGGTGAACTTGAAGGCGTTGTCGATCAGGTTCGTCAGCACCTGGCGAAGGCGCGCGGCGTCACCGTTCACGTAGCGGGGAAGATCGTCGTCGCGCTCATGGCTGAAGGCGACCCGGGGAGCGCTGCGCTGCAGCGTGTAGGGCGCATATAACTCGTCGAGCAGGCGGTGCAGGTCGAAGTCGCGGGCGTCGAGCTCCAGGCGGCCGGACTCGATCTTGGCGTGATCCAGAATGTCGTTGAGGGTACCGCGCAGGGTCGTGGCACTCCCCTCGAGCGCCTTCAGGTAGCGCTGGGCGGCGTCGCTCTTCACCTCTTCGCGCAATAGATCCGCCATGCCGACGATGCCATTGAGGGGCGTGCGCACCTCGTGGCTGACGATGGCCAGGAACTCGGACTTGGCGCGACTGGCCATCTGGGCCGCCCGCGCCTTGCCGAGCTGGGCACGGTTCTCGAGCACCAGCGAGCGCACCAGCAGTCCACCAGTCCCCATCAGCAGCAAGATCAGCGCCAACACCACGCCATAGAGCTCGATCAGGCTTTGCCGCTCGTTGGTGCGGGTGTATGCCACGCTTGCGTTGGTTTCTACCACAATGGCGGAGGTGATCGTCTGGAGATCAAAAGCCTGCAGCGAGAGGCGCTCGACCAACGCCGCCGTCAACCCGCCGGGCCCGGGAAGGCGCTCGTCCATCGACGCCTCGAGGCGCTCCACTCCCGCCTTCGAGGCCGCGACCAGCGGGCGCAGGCGCTCGATTCTGGCCACGGCGGCGCCCAGGTCGCCCTGCATGAACAGGCGCTGACGGCTGAAGAGAATCTCCAGATGCTGCTGCAACTCGTCCCATGGGCGCGCCATCGGCGACTCGGCGAGCTCGAGGCGCAGCTCGCGCACCTCGCGGTCGAACTGGTAGGCAGACCACAGCATGTTCTCCAGCAGGCGATTCTCGAGCGCCTGCTGGCGATAGTAGATCACCCCGCCGGTGGCCAGCGTCGAGAAGAACAGCATCAGGGCCAGCAGCGTGGCGATGCCGACGCCGCGCGGCAGGAGACGCTTCCGGGCTAGGCGCAACGCGCTTGGCCTCGCGACAGGATCATTCGATCTCGATGCGGTTGACCTGCCACACCGAGCGCGAGAGCGTCACTTCGTTCATCAGCGACGACGCCTGATCGAAGGGGTAGATGACGAACAGCGGCCCCTGGTCACGCACCTGCAGCGGCTGACCGTTGGCGCTCATAGCGAAGATGACGTCGTACTTGTAGAAATCGCGCACCGGCACCGTGGCCGAATAGTCGTTCAGCGCCATGATGCGAAGCTCACGCCCTTCGCTGCCCACCGCGTCGAGCAGGGTGCGCCCGAGCGGACCGACGAAACGCACCGCGCCATCGTGCCAGGGCGTGTGGGTCACCGTCTCGTGCTGGGGCAGCGCCTCCAGCATGGCGCGATCGAACTGCGCTTGATCGCCGGCATTGGTATTCTCGAGCTCGCCGGACACGGTCAGGATGACCGGCCCTTGCGGCGCCTCGAGCGTCTCGGCGTGCAGCGAAGGTAGCGAAAAAGCCGCCAGGAGGGCGATGAGGTAGCGCATGATTGAAAAGCTCCTGCCAGAAATCGTTCCAAGGAGTGATTATATAGGAGCTTACAACGAAGGCATATCAAGTTATTGCTGATTGATAACGAGATATATCTATGAATTCGCCGTCCTGTAACCATACTCTAAAATCAGTGTATGATCAGCTGATCACCATCTAGCTCGATCTAGGAAAATCCTTCGATCTGACTCTTGAGCTTGGTTTAATTAAGCCGAATTTGGCCAGTCATATTCGATATTAATTCATTACCAGGGGAGTTAAAATTGCTGTATCGGACTGCTACGTTAATATTATTTACCCTGATTGACAGTAGCGCAAACAAGCATTGCCGCTTTTCAAGAGGTATCTCAAGTACGTCAGAGACTTTGGCTGTAGTATCGTTTATACCAAAACCAGCAACGTCAATACCGAGGTCGTGTATACCGAGGATAACTTCAACGAATCAGCGTTCAGCAAGGTGCTCGAAAGTGTTCAGGAACTCTTACAGAAAGCAGGAAAACTTGGCGTTCTTCTAGGCATAGAGTCTGGCGTCAGCCTCCCTCTCCACAGCGCTGATAAAGCACATCGTCTGGTAAAGGCCGCCCCCTCGAACGGCCTTCAGATCATATTTAACTCTGTTAATCTACTGACAAGCGATAACTATCATGATCAACAGGTTATTCTGGAAACGGCGATCCACCAGTGGGGCGTTAAGATGCCGTTCTTCACGCCAAATATTTTATCGTCGAGGATGGAAAGCTGGTATTCGTACTTCTAGGCTAAGGCTGGCTCGATTATCAGCTGGCAATCGATCGGCTCATCGACAGAAAACCCCATATCGATATCATCATGGATGAAATCGAAACGGAGGATATAAACGCTGGCTTTATCTTCATCAGGTCATTAGTAAAAATCAGCTCCATTATCAGTAATCGCCCAAACTAATGGCAGCCATCGTGGGAGGGCGCCTTTGCACTATACGCCCTTCCGCTTTAACCGCCTACAGTTGGAACATCGGGAAATAGGTCAATTCCATATCAACACTCCAATAATCGTCAGCATCAAGATAGTCAATGACACCATGGCCTCGCCCAGCGTGTAGGTCTTGAACCCACCACGAACGGTAAATTTAGCAAGTTGGGTAGTGATCCAGAAACCACTATCGTTTACGTGGCCAATGCTGATACCGCCCGCTAGCGCCGCCAAGGCAATCCATAAGGGGTCTACCACACCGGTAGAGGCCGCCCCAGCCATGATTGTCATGGCGGTGATACCGGCCACGGTGCCAGAGCCCTGGGCAATACGAAAAATCGCCGCCAGAGAGTAAGTCAGCAGCACCATGCCCAAGGCGGACTGGGTATCACGAAATAGTTGATCAACGAGCATTTCGCCGATTTGCGTTTCTTTGATCACCGCTCCCAAAGAGCCACCTGCACCGGTAACGAGAAGTACCAAGCCCGCCGTTTGCAAACCTTTCGATGCCGACACATCACAACGATCTCGAGACATTAAGGGAATGGCAATGGCATAGGCCGCAATGGCCCCAAGCATCAAGGCCACGATTCGGTCGCTCACAAAGGCGACGAAACCTGGCAGTTCGGTACCACCGAGCATGCCGATTTGCTGTCCATAATCGTACAGTGTACCGCTCAGGATGAGCAGGATCGGAATGGCAATGGGCGCCAATGCCTGCCATAGGGGCATATCGGGTAGTTCGGGAGATACAGTAGCGCTCTCCTCCTCATCGATCTCATTAATCGCGAGCTCATCTTTGGCGGCGTTCCAGATACCGGCATCGAGCAGCATGAAATAGAGCTTCATGACGACCAGTGCAGTAATGAGTCCGACGGTCAATCCAGCAAAGGTCATGATGCCTATATCAAAACCAAGAATGGAGGCGGCTGCCAAGGGGTTAGGGGTAGGCGGCACGATGGTGTGCGAGGTAGCCGCCCCAATGACCAGCGCACCAATAGCGTAAGGCAAGGGCTTACTCAAGGTCTTGGCCAGAGCCACGCCGAGAGGAACCAGAATCACGAACGTGACATCGAAAAACACCGGGATCGACAACAGGAACCCGGTCAACCCTAGCGCATATAATCCGGCACCTTTTGGCGCACTAGCAACCAGCCGATAGGCGATTTTATGCGCAGCGCCCGAATCGCTCATGAGCTGACCAATGATAACGCCAAAGCCAATCGGCAACCCTATGGCCGTCATAATATTACCAAAACCTGCGCCGATGGCGTCGACGGTTCCAGTCATACCCAGCCCCATGGATAATCCCAGATACAGGCAGCCCACTACCAAACTAATAGCAGCGTTTAATTTCACATAAAGAATGAGCAATAGGATCAGCAGGATCGCTACCGCAAGGTGCAATACTTCCATGGCGTGTTCTCCACTATTATCGTATTTATGAGCCAAAAGTGTTTTAAGCAGAAGAATTCATCTTGCGCGCAGTTTTCTTCTAATTACCTTGAGCACTTTGAGGGGCTAATTTTCGATTTTTATTAATACTAGATACGAGTCGATTATGGGTTACCGGTTGTCGTTTCCTTTTCTCTTCTTGCCCACAAGGGCGTTATGACAAACCAGAGAACGGTTACTATTAGAATATTTGTCTTCATGGCGGATTCACTAACCATATCGAACAAATAAAGCAGGGGTAAAAGAACGGTCAGCACCAACATCAAGAGCGAAATACCTTGAAGTAGTTTACGCATCAGGTCGACTCCAGCGGTGAAGAAGGTGCTGCCGAAGGTTCGACTCGCTTGCGCTGAGCGATGAAGCTGAGCAGGACGAAGAGTCCAGCGGCAATGAACCAGCCAGGCAGGGCAACAAAGAATATTTCGATGCCGGCGAATTGCACCATAAACAAGCAAATAGCCAGTGTGACCATCCATGTGGCTATCACAGGTAGCGTGAACTGCTGCCCGGTATACTCGGCGTAGAAACTCTTCAGACCAAGTTTGGGCAATACCCAGTAATCAATGAAGATCATCGCTCCCACTGGCATGAGCAGCAAACCATATAGGGCAACGAAGTCCAGTAGCTGCATCGCCACCCCAGGGAACAGCGCCACGATGGTGGTCAAAATCCCTGTGCCAATGGTCACCTTGAAGCGCGACACGGTGGGAATGATTGCCTGAAAAGCAAGGCCTGCGCGATAAATGGTAGGATTGGCCGTCGTCCAGCCAGCGATGATGACGCAGATCAAACCAGCGATCCCCAGTGCCTGATCGGCAAGCGGGCCAGGTAACGGTGTGGGAATTTGCCCTGCCTCGGAGGCAGCAATTACAGCAGCTTCACTGGTGAGCCCTGCATCATACATCTGAAAGGCAAACAGCATAGAGGCAGCTAACCACGCCATAAAATGGCCTACGTACATACCTGCAGCCGATGCAATGCTGTACCAGCTCTTGCGGGCAAACCGGAGCACCGTCAAATCGGACATGCCCGCATGCATTGCCATATTAGCGAACCAGGCAAAGAAAATGACGTGCCAAATAGAGAAACTGGGCTGGCCTGGAACTTCCACACCGGTCCATATCGCGGTATCCGCTAACGTCCAGAGATCGCCCAATGAGCTGGCTTCGGCACCCGTTGCATCGATGAACCACTTGAGTGACACGATACCGAAGCCCAGAAACATCAGTACCATCCACGGTGCCGCGATATTGGCAAACCAGGAAACAAAGCGGTAGCCATACGCCGCAACAACGGTGATGACGACACCGACACCGATAACACTCAATACCCACCCAAGGCTGTTGGGCAGCAGATCTGACAGGGTCGGTAAGGGAAAACCGAACCATACGCCGACGGCTGTAGCAGAGATCGTGATCATCGCGCCCGCAAGAAAACAGAATGACACGCCGTTAGCCAGGTTGTAGAGAATGACCGTATGACGGCCTGCTATCTTTTCGAGATGGCGATAGAGCGTCAGCCGAACTCGCGTGCCAATAGGCGCCGTCAGGAACAACCAGCTCAGTACCGCCAGCATGTTGCCTATCAATAGCCCTATCACCACATCGAAAGCCGCCACACCGGCCAGCACGAATAAGGGTCCGATCATCAGCTCGGTGCCCGCAGCATGCTCACCTGCATACATGCCGATGAAGCTCTTGAAACCGAGCCGGGCCTTTACAGGCACCGGCGTACGCTCATACTCCCCACCCGTTACTTCTTCACCTGCCACGCCAGACGGGTCTAGCGTGGCGGCAGAGTCGCTCATATGACTCATGGCAAGGTACCTCGATCAGATGATTTATCAGGTTTCCAAGTACACCACGTGGCTGTGGGTATACTCGTACAAACCGTGTTTTCCATCCGCTCCACCAATGCCAGATTTACGCACTCCGGCGTGGAAGCCCTGCATCGCTTCGAAGTTTTCACGGTTGATGTAGGTCTCGCCAAAATCCAACTCGCGCGCCGCCTGCATAGCGCTGTTGAGGCTGCGGGTATAGATCGAGGACGTCAGGCCATATTCACAGTCGTTGGCAAGCGCAATAGCTTCATCGAGGGTATCGACCACCTGTATAGGCAGTACAGGGCCAAAAATCTCCTTGCGCATGATTTCCATATCCTGGCGGCAATTTGAGAGCACCGTCGGCTGATAGTGAAAACCAGCACCGAGATCGGCAATTTTGCCTCCCGTAACTAGTTCGGCACCGTTACGACGCGCGGTATCGACCATCTGTACGACTTTATCCAGCCCTGCCTGGTTGATCATGGGTCCCATTTCGACATTGCTATCGGCCAGGGGATCGCCATAGCGGGTAGCTTCCATCGCCTTAGCCATTCGTGCGATGAAATCATCGGCCACGCCACGCTGCACGTAAACGCGCTCGGCGCAGTTGCACACCTGTCCGGTATTGATGATTCGAGAACCGCGAATGGCGTTCACGGCTAGATCTAGATCGGCGTCATCAAGGACGATGGAAGGCGCTTTGCCGCCCAGCTCTAAATTGAGCTTGGTGATATTATTGGCGGCGTTAGCCATGATGCGAGTACCGGTCTCAACACTACCGGTAAAGCTGATCATGTCGACCTGAGCACTGGCAGTGAGCGCATTGCCTGCCTCAGCGCCCGTTCCGCTCACCACGTTGAAAACACCAGTGGGAAAGCCAACCTCATCGAACAGACGAGCGAATTCGAAGCAGTTGTTCGGCGTCTCTTCGCTTGGCTTGATGACGATGGTGTTACCCGTAATCAAAGCAGGCGCCATCTTGCGGGCGATAAGAAAAAACGGAAAGTTCCAAGGTAGGATGCCTGCCACCACGCCGAGAGGCTTACGAAAAAGAAAAATATTTTCCTTAGGCCGATCACTCTGAATGATTTCGCCCTCGATGCGACGCCCCCACTCGGCCATGTAATCCAGGTAGTCAGCGGTAAAGTTTACCTCGACCTCGGCCAGCCCACTTATTTTTCCCTGCTCGGCAGTGATCGTTCGTGCCAGAGGAGCAACATTATCGCGCAGTTTGTTGGCCAAGCGATGCAGTAAGGCGGCCCGTTCGACGGCAGGCGTCGCTGCCCACTGTTTTTGTGCTCCACGTGCGGCCTCGAGTGCTCTCTCGACATCGTTAGCACTTGAGGCGGGAACCCGAGACAATACCTCGTGCGTGGCAGGGTTGAGAACCTCCAAGTGCTGGGAAGTTGGCTCGAAGGTGCCATTGATATAGTTTTGGTAAGTGGTTAGCTGTGACATTGTCATGCTCCTGTTATCGTTATAGGCCGCTACAATGAAACCGCGGCGGATCAGTGCATCAATACGTGCTTGAAGCGTTATGCGTAGTCTGCTCCTTGTAAAGGGCCACCGTGGCCATGGCGCTCTGACGCAACAGGCTGATGTCGATTCCCACGGCAATGAAGTGACAGCCCAGTGCTTCATAGCGGCGAGCATCCTCTTCAAGGGGGGCAAGAATACCGACCGGCTTACCCGCCGCTTTAGCCACCTTGATCACCGTCTCGATGGCTTGCTGCACCTCGGGGTGGCCTGGATTGCCCGGATGCCCCATCCCCACCGATAAATCGGCCGGTCCGATGAATACCGCATCGACCCCCTCGGTGTTGGCGATCGCCTCGGCGGATTCGACCCCTTTGGGGGACTCCACCTGCACGATCAGACAGAGCGATTCATGCGCCCTGGACAAGTAGTCGTCCACACCATCCCAACGCGTCGCCCGTACCAGCCCACCGCCCACACCGCGAACACCGTGTGGGGGATAACGTGTCGCCCGCACCAACGCCGCCGCCTGATCGGCACTTTCGACCATGGGAACCATGAGCGTCTGAGCACCAACGTCGAGCAGTTGCTTGATCAGTGCCGGATCCTGATTAACACAGCGCACTACCGGCGCACTCTGGTAAGGCAGCACCGCCTGTAACTGAGCCAGAATAGTGGGCACCGTATTGGGTGCATGCTCACCATCGATAAGCAGCCAGTCAAAACCGGTCCCCGCGATAATTTCGGCCGCATACCCTGTCGCAAAACCGGCCCAACAGCCCCATTGGGTCGTGTCACTCGCCAGCGCTTTCTTGAACTCATTAACGGGCATTTGCATGCTTTCGCCTCCTCAAAATAAGAGTAATTACTGCAAATTGACGTACATGCCGCCATCCACCAGCAGCGATGCCCCGGTGACGTACTGCGCCATGTCGGAGGCCAAAAAGACTAGCGGTCCAGCCAAATCCTCAGGACGCCCCAGGCGGCCAAGAGGCGTACGCCCGGCCATGTAATCGCGCTTTTCCTGGTCGGCAAGATCTTCCTTGTTGATATCGGTTTCGATGGTGCCAGGAAGAAGCGCATTGCAGCGGATGCCATATGGCCCCAGAGCAACGGCACAGGACTGCATCAACGACAAGAGCCCCGCCTTGGTAGGCGTGTAGTGCGTCTGCATACCGCCCCCCACGAGCGCGCTGATCGAACTCACCGCAATGATCGCGCCACCACGCCCTTGACGTTTCATCTGATTGGCCGCTGCCTGAACTGCAAAAAAGGCACCGTTGAGGTTCGTGTTCACCGTGTCGAGATAGGTCTGGCGGGGCATATCCAGGAAGCTATGGAAGGGACAGATACCCGCGTTATTGACGAAGACATCGACACCGCCAAACTGCTCGACGGCCGCATCGACCAGTAGCTGCCCGGTATCCGGATCTTCTGCAGGCGCCCCAACCGCGACGGCACGGCGACCAAGCGCTTCGATCTCCTGGATCAGTTCGTCTACCGCAGCGCGGCTGGAAGGGCTACCGCTGTAACCGATGACGACATTGGCGCCCTGTCGCGCGCACTCGATAGCGGCAGCACGACCGATACCACGAGAGGCCCCGGTAATGATGACGCTCTTGTCTGCCAGTAACATGTAAATCCCCCTTGAGATGGATGGATCAGATTTAAATACGGTAGATGCGCCGAGCATTGCTTACGAAGAGCGCTTGCTGCTCGGCGTGGCTCGCATCGGCGATGATCTGCGCATAGGCATGCCAGATATCTGCATACCGTGCATAAAGTCCATCAACAGGATAATTGGAAGCGAACAGGCATCGCTCTACGCCAAACGCATCTATCGCCTCTAGAATCAGCGGACGAATGCTGCCAAGACTCCACTGATGGTCGAGCATGCCAAAGCCACTCAGCTTGGTCGCAATGTTGGGTTGGCAAGCCAGCGTCCGCATACCATCACGCCACTCACGCCATCCGCGCACGCCTTGACGGTCCACGTACATTCCTGCGTGATTGAGCACGAACTGAATATCGGGGTGGCGCGCGGCAATAGCGGCGGCCTGAGTCATTTGCGAAGGATATATCTGAAGATCGAACGAGAGCTTCAGCGGCGCTAGCCGCGCTAGATTCTGCTGCCAAAGCGCCTCTTTCATGTAATGGCGCTCGACATAGTCGTAAAGCGGGTCCTGGTGCACATTGAGAATCTGGCGCACCCCGCGTACAGCACCGGAGAGAGCGCACTGCGCTTCGAGCCTGGCCGGTGCCTCCGGCTGAGATAGATCCACCCCCACCACCATTGCCGCGTTCAACGACGGGTATTCGGCAAGCTTGCGAGTCAACCACCGCGTCTCTGCCACAGGGTCATCGGCATCCGCTTCCACGTGAACCAGCCCCACCAGTTCGATGTCATCGAGCTGATCGAGTAACTCATCCGGCCCGAAGTCACGCGCCATGGGGGTATAATCACCCAGCAGGTTCGGCGTGGGATTCTCGAGCCAAGGCTGATTGCCCTGATCAAGCGCCCAAAAATGAAGATGCGGATCGACTACTTGCATGTAGGCTCTCCCGGCAAGAAAGAGAAGACTTCCTCTAGAGGGACGCTGACCGGCGAATTATCGGCGGCGGAATCCATGATATCGGCCATATATGTCCACCAGCGCTGCATGACGGGCAAGGCCGAAAGCTGATCCACGGTATGCTCCTCACGCAGGTACATGATGGCGAATAAGTGCAGGCTTCGAGGGTCGAGGAAAATTCGATACTCTTCGATACCGGCATCGGTCAGCGCTGTTGCAAGCTCTGGCCACAGCTCATCATGCCGGCGCTGGTACTCCTCTTCCTGCCCCGGGTGGAGCGTCATACGCAGCGCCTTGATAGGCATAGATAACTCCTCAAATTCGTTTAATGAGTGTAGGGACGTGCCAACTCACAATCGGGGTTCAAGCGCACTCCAAAACCCGGTTTATCCAGCTTAGAGGCGGACATGCAACCGTTCTCGGGTACCGGCTCATCCAGCAATAGCGGGTTGAACATGGGAACGACTTCGTCAGCCTTGGGCGCCATCATCAAGAACTCGGCGAACGGACTGTTATGGCGTGTGATCACGAAGTGGTAGCTGTAGACCGAAGAACCATGCGGTACGACAAGCTTGTTATGGGCATCGGCAAGCGCTGAAATCTTGATCAGCTCGGTAATACCTCCGCACCAGCCCACATCGGGCTGAATGATGTCGCAGCACTCCATTTCGAGCAGCATGCGAAACCCCCAACGGGTCGCTTCGTGTTCGCCGGTATTCACGAGCATGCCCTTGGGAACATCGCGCTTGAGCTGCGCATAGCCCCAGTAGTCATCGGGCGGCAAGGCCTCCTCGATCCATTTGAGGTCATACGCCTTGGCGCCTTGGGCCAACCGCGTAGCATAGTTGAGATCCAGGCTCATCCAGCAGTCGTACATCAACCAGAAGTCATCGCCCACGGCGCTACGCATTTTGGCCAGATGCTCAAGGTTCTTCTTGAGACCTTCTTCACCTTCGGCAGGACCGTGAACCAGCGGCATCTTCCGCCAATGAACCCCATTTCTTTGGCCAGATCGGGGCGGGCCCCGGTCGCATAGAACACCAGTTCATCGCGAACCGGGCCGCCCAGCAATTGATGGACCGGCAGTTGACGCACCTTACCCAGCAGATCCCAAAGCGCCAGATCCACACAGGAAATGGTGTTGATCACAACGCCTTTACGTCCATAATAAAGAGTGGCGTTGAACATCTGATCCCAGATCTTCTCGATCTCACCCACCTGCTTGCCTTCGATAAAGCGCGCCAAGTGGTTTTCGACAATCCACGCGCCGATCTCTCCGCCTGTGGTAACGGCAAAACCCACCGTGTTGTCACTTGCCTCTACCTCGACGACAAGTGTTCCCAGAACGTTGAGACCAAAACTGCTCCGGGTCATACGGTACTCAGGGTACTTGCTCATGGGCGTGGCAATTTGTGAATCGATCCAGTGTCCATCCGCCTGATCGTGATAATCCGCACCGCCACCGCGAACGGTATAGGCGCGCACTTGCTTGATAGTGATATCGCTCATTAACGTTCCTTTTCGCTATTATTAACGCCATCGTCTTGAGTAACGTTGTAAGTAAAAGTGCGTTCATGAGCCAATGCTTATCTCGTTCTCCTCGATACCTTTTGGTTATCTGACAGACAGATACTCCTAATGGTGCGGCTTTACACCAAGGCAGATAAAAACAGGCGACATAGCCAACTAGACTAATGTCGCACATCTCGAGTCGTTCACTTCGCCATACTATTTGGGTATCAAAAAGCAGGAAAACGTCATGGAAAGCTTTCAGTCATTGGCCGCCAAGCTACGCTACAAGCACCTGCTGATGCTTTCGACCCTGGGAAAACGCAGAAATCTTCATCAGACGGCGGCGGTCATGCACATGTCCCAGCCAGCGGCTACGCGAATGCTGAGCGAAATCGAACGGGTGTTTAACTGCCAGCTTTTCGAGCGCACCTCGCAGGGCATGCAGCCGACTGGGCCGGGGGAGATGCTGGTCGACTTTGCCGAGAATGCATTGGCGCGCCTGGACCGCTGCGCTGAAGAGATGCACCGTTACCAGTTAGGCGGGCGTGGACAGTTAACGGTAGGCGCCATTATGGGGGCCGCCCCCGACCTGGTAGCGCAGTCCATTATTGAGATGAAGCGCCAGCGCCCTCTTCTACAGATACGCTTGATGGGAGAAACCAGCGACCAGTTAGTAGAGCTTCTTGGGCAGGGAAAGGTGGACATCGCCATTGCTCGCTATGCTACCTCGATCCAGCACAATCATTTCGATTTCGAACCGTTGGGTAATGAAAATATGGTGACCGTGGTACGCCGTGATCATCCACTCGTCCAAACGCGCCTGCCCCCTTTGAAGGAACTGCTCGAAACCTGGCCCTGGATCTTGCAGCCGATTACGACACCCGCACGCCAAGCGCTGGAGAAGGAGTTCGAAATGGAGGGGCTGGTGTCACCTCGCGATATTATTGAATGCGGGTCCATCTTTGCAGCGCTGCAACTCGTACAAAAAAGCGATGCCCTGCTGGTCATGGCCGAAACCGTGCTCAATGACTACCTATCGGCGGGCCTGATCGATAAGCTTCCCATGACTCTGGGGAGAACGCTCGCTCCTTTTGGACTACTGACAAGAAAAGAGGCCTACCATGGCGAGCCGGTCACCGGTTTTTGCGACATACTGAGAAAAAATGCCACGCAATGGCGAGAATAATGCCGATTTGAAGAGAAGAGGTGATACCAAGTATCGCTCTCTGATGATGTGCAAGAGCCGTTCGACTTATCAAATGGCTTTCAAATACTTTATACAGCCCTGCATTTTCTTTAAACAGGGCGCCTGAGGATACAGGCGCCCAGTAAAAAGTGCTCAAGGCTGGGGTTGTGCGCGCTAGTGGGTATTACTGGTCCCACTCTGGCGCCATCTCCGGATTGGCGATGCGCTCGCCGCGATCGAGGGTGGCGATGTCGGCCATTTCCGCCTCACTTGGCTCGATATCGAAGGCCTTGAAATTTCTCTCGATATTGCGCGCCTTGGTGGAGGACGGAATGGTCACGAGCCCGCGCGCCTTGATCCAGGCCAGGGTGATCTCGGCGGGGGGCACGCCGTGGCGGTCGGCGATCCGCTTGAGGACCGGGTCCTGCATCACCTTGCCCACCGCCAGCGGCATGTAGGCGGTGATCTCGATGCCCAGGTCTTGGCAGTGCTGCACCAGACGGCGGTTCTGAAGGAACGGATGCACCTCGATCTGATTGGTGAGGATCTCGCCCTTGCCGAGGATACCGACCGCCTCGTCGATCTGGGCGATGGTGAAGTTGGAGACGCCGATATGACGCGCCTTGCCTTCGGCCTTCACTTCCTTGAGCGCGGTGAGATAATCGCGCATCGGCACGTCGTCGTTCGGTGACGGCCAGTGGATCAGCAGCAGATCCACGTAGTCGGTCTTGAGGCGGGCAAGCGACTCGTCCACGCTCTTTCTGAGATCGCTCGGTGTCAGACGGTCGAACCACACCTTGGTCGTCAGGAAGATATCGCTGCGGGGAACGCTGCTGTCACGCAGCGCTTCACCGACGGTTTCCTCGTTGGCGTAGAACTGGGCGGTGTCGATATGCCGGTAGCCCGCCTCGAGCGCGGCATGAATGGCCTGCTTGAGAGTGTCGCCTTCCAGGCGGTAAGTGCCGAGACCGGGGTTGGGCAGAGTGCTTGCGGCCATGATTCGTCCTCCTTTTCCAGTACGGCACGTACGTGTGCCATCGACGTCAAGTGGATATGGGGCGACCCACCGAGACTTCAACCCTTGCTCATTCATCTAAGGCGCGTGATGTGCCGCTGAGGTAGACTGATCCCTTCGCCTGCTAACCACAAGCCCGCCATGCTCCCACACGACGACGCCCCTCTGCCCCTTCATCGCCAGCCCGGTTTCCTGAGCTTTCTACTGTCGCGATTGTTCGCCGTCTTCGCCATGCAGATCCAGGCGATCGTGGTGGCCTGGCAGGTGTACGCCATCACCCGCGATGCGATGTCGCTGGCTTACGTCGGCCTTGCTCAATTCATTCCCATGGTGCTTCTGCTGCTGCCGGCGGGCGACGTGGTGGACCGCTTTCCCCGCAAGCGCATCCTGCAGCTCAGTTGGGCGGCCCAAGGGCTATGCAGCGCGCTGCTGCTGCTGATCACCCAGACGAGCCCGCAGAGCGTCGTGCCGATCTATCTGGTACTGGCCCTGTTCGGCTGCGCCCGGGCGTTCACCGCGCCCACCCTGCAGAGCATGCTGCCCAACCTGGTGCCGCGCTCGCAGCTTGCCCAGGCCATCGCGCTGAACAGCTCGATCATGAAGGTGGCCGTGATCAGCGGGCCGCTGCTGGGTGGGGTGCTCTTCGCCCTCGGTGGAGGGCGGTTGGCCTACGCGGTGTGCCTGGGCTGCTTCGTCGTGGCGCTGGCGCTACTGATGCTGGTACCGGTGCGCTACGTGGAAAAGGTGGCGGCGCTCGAGAGCACCGCCTGGCAGCGCTTCTCGGCAGGCATCCGCTACATTCGCCACCAGCCGATCATTCTCGGGGCGATCTCGCTGGATCTGTTCGCGGTGCTGCTCGGCGGCGTGGTGGCGCTTCTGCCCATCTACGCCCAGGAGGTGCTGCAGGTCGGCTCCGAAGGGCTCGGGGCACTGCGCAGCGCGATCGCCGTGGGGGCACTGTTGATGGGGCTCTATCTGGGGGTGAAGGGCATCACCCGCCGGGCGGGGCACGTGATGTTCGCCGCGGTGGCGGTGTTCGGGCTGGCGAACCTGGTGTTCGCCTTCTCGACGCTGTTCTGGGTCTCGATGCTCGCCATGCTGGTGGCGGGCGCGGCGGACATGGTCAGCGTCTACGTGCGCACGACGCTGATCCAGCTGGCCACGCCCGACGAGATGCGCGGGCGGGTGAACGCGGTCAATATGCTGTTCATCGGCTCGAGCAACGAGCTTGGCGAGTTCCGCGCCGGCAGCATGGCCTCGGCCCTCGGGGTGGTACCCGCCGCGCTGATCGGCGGCGTGGGCACGCTCGCCGTGGTCGGCGCCTGGATGAAACTCTTCCCGACGCTACGCCGGGTCGACCGTTTCGACGATGCCCGCTGAGTGCGCCGCGGGGCTCTGCGCCACCATGCGCACCACGCTGCCCACCACGATCAGACACGGCGACGGCAGCGGGTGGGCAGCGAGCTTCGCGGGCATGCTCTCGAGCGTGCCGAGAAGCGATTGCTGCTCGACCTGGCTTGCGTTGGCGACCAGCATGACCGGCCAGTCGTCCGGCAGCCCCGCCTGGCGCAGGCTGTGGCAGATCGCCTCGACTTTCGACAGCCCCATGTAGAACACCAGGGTCTCGTCCTTGCGGGCAAGGGCCGACCAGTCCGGCGCGCCGCCTTCACGGCAGAGCTGGGCGGTGATGAAGCGAAGCTGCTGGGCGTGGCCACGATCGGTTAGTGGAATGCCCATGCCCGCCGCCGCCGCCGAGGCGGCGGTGATGCCCGGCACGATGCAGGCCCGGATGTTGGCCTCGCCAAGGACGGCGAGCTCCTCGCCCATGCGCCCGAACACGCCCGGGTCGCCACCTTTCAGACGCACCACCGACTTGCCCGCCCGGGCAAGCGAAACCAGCCGCGCGCCGATCTCCGCCTGGGGGACGCTGTGGTGGCCACGGCTCTTGCCCACGTAGTAGCGCTCGGCGCCGGGGTGGATCAAGGCCAGCACGTCGTCATCCACCAGCCGGTCATAGACCACGGCGTCGGCCTGCATCAGAAGTCTCGCGGCCTTGAGGGTGAGAAGCTCGACATCGCCGCTGCCGGCGCCGACCAGATACACCGTGCCCCTTTCGCACTCGCCGCGAGTGGGCAGGCAAAGCCGCTCTTTTTTCGCCGGCGTGACCGAGGCCCAAAGGTGGCGGCCAACGCGCGCAAGCGCTTCAGGCCATTTGTGTCGCAGGTGCTTGTTGAGTACGCGCACGGCCCCGCTCCTCTTCCAGTAGTGATTTAATCTCCGGCAGGCAGCTTCCGCACTGCGTGCCGCAGGCAAGCCGCGCGCCCAGCGCCTCGACGCTTCGATCGCCTTCGTGGATCGCCGCGACGATCGTTTGCCGCCCCACCTGGTGGCAGCTGCACACCACCGGGCCGGTATCCCGGGCGCCGCTGTCGCAGCCGGCCAGCACGCGCCGGCGCTGGCGTGGGCTCAGCGCGTCTTCGTTGAAGCGCGCCTGCAGCCAGCCGGTGCCGGGAAGCTCCCGGGGCGGGCCGACCATCAGCCACCAGCTCAAGCGGCCATTATACACACCCGCGGCGCGAAACCTGCCCGCCGAGGCGACGTCGCTGAAGAGCGTCACGCTCGCCCCCAGCCACGCCTCGATTTCGGCGGGCCAGTCGTCGACCGGTCGGGTGCTTGCCAGCTGCCAGCGGGTGCAGCCCGCTATGGGAATGCGCGCCCAGTAGTCGAGCGCCTGCCAGGCGGTGCTTTTTGGCTCGGCGCCGTCGCGGATCATCAGCGTCGCCTGCCAGACGTCGCCAAGCGGTCGAACACTCACCGCGCCGTGCTTGGTTTCCGGCTGGCCGGAAACCGGGTCGGTGTACCCGGCGAGCAGCGCCCCGCTGCGCCCGGCGCCGGTGAACTCATCGCTCCAGTGCATGGGAACGAACGCTTCGCCCCGGCGCTGGGCGTTGGACACCCGCACCCGCGCCCGGTACTCGCCGCCGGGAGCACCAAGCCGGGCCAGGTCCTGATTCTCGAGCCCCGCGCGCGCGGCGTCATCGGGGTGCAGCTCGACGAACGGCTCGGCGCGATGATTCATCAGCCGCGGCGCGCGGGCGGTGCGGGTCATGGTGTGCCACTGATCGCGAATGCGCCCGGTATTGAGCCGCAGCGGGTAGCGTGTGGAGAGCGCCTGCGCCGGCTCGCGGGGCGTGACCGCCACCAGCCGGGCGCGGCCGCTTGGGGTCGCAAACTCGCCCTTCTCGAACAGCCGGGCGGTACCGCGCGGGGCGGCACGGGTCACCGGCCACTGAACGGGCGCGAGCGCATCGTAAGCGGCCCGCCCCAGCCCGGTAAGCGCCGAGATATCGAACAGCCGTTTGCCCGCGCCTTCGTTCTCGAAGCCCGAGAGCCTGGCGTGCTCGTCGAAGATCTCCCCGGGGTGGGTATAACCAAACGCGTCGCCAAAGCCGAGCCGGCTGGCGACCTCGCACAAGATCTGCCAGTCGTGGCGCGCCTGGCCCGGCGGCGGCAAGAGGCCGCGCTGGCGCGAGATGCGCCGCTCGGAGTTGGTCACCGTGCCGTCCTTTTCCGACCAGCCGCTCGCCGGCAGCACGATATCCGCAAACGCCAGCAGGTCGGTATTGGCCACGCACTCGGAGACGATCACCAGCGGGCACTTGGAAAGCGCCCGGCGCACCCGGGCGGCGTCCGGCAGGCTCACCGCCGGGTTGGTCGCCATCACCCAGAGCACGGTGATCTCGCCGCGCTCGATCGCCTCGAACAGCTCGACCGCCTTGTAGCCGGGGGCCTCGGGGAGACGTGGCGTGAGTGACCCGGTCGCCCAGAAGCGGGTCACGCGATCGATCGCCCCGGGGGTGTGGTAGTCCATGTGGGCAGCGAGCTGGTTGGCCAGCCCCCCCACCTCGCGCCCGCCCATGGCGTTGGGCTGGCCGGTGATCGAAAAAGGTCCTGCGCCGGGCAGGCCGAGCTTGCCGCCGGCCAGGTGGGCGTTGATGATGGCGTTGCACTTGTCGGTGCCGCTGGTGGACTGGTTCACCCCCTGAGAGTAGAGCGTGACCACGTGCAGATGGCGGGCGAACCAGTAGTAGAAGGTTTCCAGCCGCTCGGCATCGATATCGCAGGCCGCGGCCACCGCCGCCACGCTCGGCGCGCTCGCCCTGGCCGCGTCGAGCGCCTCCTCGAAGCCCTCGGTATGGCGCTCGAGATAGCGCGTATCCATGTAACCGCGCTCGGCCATGAAGGCGAGCAGCCCGTTGAACAGCGTCGCATCACTTCCCGGCTGGATGCCCAGGTAGAGATCGGCGATCTCGCAGGTGTCGGTGACGCGCGGGTCGATCACCACCACGCGCATCAAGGGGTTGCGCTCTTTCGCGAGTTTAAGGCGCTGGTAGAGCACCGGATGGTTCCAAGCCAGGTTCGAGCCCACCAGCACGACCAGCTCCGCCTCTTCGAGATCCTCGTAGCAGCAGGGCACCGCGTCGGCGCCGAAGGCGCGCTTGTAGCCCGCCACCGCCGAGGCCATGCAGAGCCGCGAGTTGGTATCCAGGTGCGGCGTGCCGAGAAAGCCCTTGAACAGCTTGTTGGCCACATAGTAATCCTCGGTCAAAAGCTGACCCGACAGATACGCCGCCACGGTTTTCCGCCCGTGGGCCGCCCGAAGCGCGCTCAGGCGCTCGGTGAGTGCCGCAAGTGCTGACTCCCAGCTGGCGGGCTGGCCATCCAGGCGCGGCGTCAACAGCCGCCCCTGCTCGCCCAGGGTCTCGTGCAGCGCGCTGCCCTTGACGCACAGCCGCCCGAAATTGGCCGGGTGCGCGGTATCACCCTCGACCGCGTCCACCCGCCCATCGCGCACGGTGGCGGTGACGCCGCAGCCAACGCCGCAGTAGGGGCAGGTCGTTTTGATCGAACGGGCGGGGCTTGACGCGTCGTGCATGGGGGTCTCCAGAGCGTGTGTCGGCCAGAACGCAAAAAGCGCCCAGGAAGCCTCGTGAAAGGCCTGCCTGGACGCCGTTGTCTCAGGGACACCGAGCCGGTGTCATTCTCATCGGTTTTTTTGCGGCGCTTGAAGTTATTGGTCGCCGGAGTCTCTTGTCATTGTGTCAGCAAAAAAGCGCTCATGAGTGTTATGGGGTTGTTGCTCCTCATGGCTGCAACCCTCGGGCCTGAACGTCAAAAAACGTCTTTTAACACCTGATAAACAATGACTTGAAAAACAAGCGCGCCATTTTTAGCCGGCATCGCCGACCGCCCATGCTCGCAAGAAGAACGATAGGAGTGCAGCGGATGGGTGCCTGCACCAGAATCGTTCGAAAGCGATCTCGAAGCGGCAAGCTCACCTCTGCCCTTCAACTCACAAGCGTTTGAAATATCGCCAGTTGATCGAGCTTCGTACAAGCGTGGCGAATTTCTTGCCTCGTTAAAACGACTGCGCACTGCCAACGAGGGCAACGCGCGCCAGAACCATCAGGCAATGACGCCTCCGATACCGCGTACTTACGCGGCGTCGGGGGCGTTTTTCGTTTCAGGCATCCAACGGGTGCCGCGCCGAACAGGGAGACCCCATGCGCCCTTCTTCTCAAGAGAGCACGCAGAGTACCCAGGAAAGCACGCGAGAACGTACGCGCCATCTGGTCATCGTGGGGAACGGAATGGCCTGCCACCGCCTGATCGAGGCGCTGGTCACATCCCCCGCGCGGCCTGCGCGCATCACCGTGATCGGCGAGGAGCCGGTGCCGGCCTATAACCGCATTCTGCTCTCGCCGCTGCTGGCCGGCGACACCGACCGTGCGGCGCTGACGCTGCGCGAAGCGCACTGGTACGCCGAACACGGTGTCACCCTGCGCCTTGGCGAACGGGTGCTGGCGATCGACCCCGGCAAAAAGCGCGTGGTCACCGAGCGCGCCCGGCTTGACTTCGATGCGCTGGTGCTGGCGACCGGCTCGACCCCCGCCTGGCCGGCGGTGCCGGGCATCGAGCTTCAAGGCGTGCACGGCTTTCGCGACCTGGAGGACGCCAAAACGCTTGCCGAGATCGCCCGGCGCGGCGGTCAGGCCGTGGTGATCGGCGGCGGTCTCTTAGGGCTCGAGGCGGCCCTGGGGCTCTACCAGCGCGGCCGCGGCGCCCTTTCGGTCAGCGTGCTCCAGCGTGGCGGGCACCTGATGAACCGCCAGCTCGATGCCCACGCCGGCGCACTTCTGAAGAAGACGCTTAGAGCACGCGGGCTCGCCGTTCACACCGGCGCCAGGCTTGCCGGCCTGATCGATGACGGCCAGGGCGCGGTGGCCGGCGTGGCGCTCGAGGACGGCCACGTGCTCGAGGCGAGCCACGTGGTCGTCGCGGCGGGTATCACGCCCAACGACACGCTGGCCCGCCGCGCCGGGCTCGAGTGCGACCGCGCCATCTGCGTGGATCATCACCTTCGCACCTCGCACCCGGCCATTTACGCCCTCGGCGAGTGCTGCCAGTTCGAGGCGCACACCTTCGGGCTGGTCGAGCCGATCTGGCGCCAGGTCGAGGTGCTCGCCCGGGTGCTCTGCGGCGAGCCCGGCGCGGGCTACGTCGAGGCTCCGAGCGCCACCCGACTCAAGGTCAGCGGCATCGAGCTTTACGCCTTCGGCCCCGTCGAGGCCTCGCCAGCGCACGAGGTGCTCCGCTACAGCGACCCGGAAAGCGGCGAGTACCGAAAGCTTTTGCTCAACAACGGGCGCATCGAAGGCGCGGTGCTCTACGGCGACACCGCCCAGGGCCCCTGGTATTTCAACCAGGCGCAGCAAGGCGCGGACCTGAGCGCGGCTCGCCCGGCGCTGCTGTTCGGCCAGGCGGACGTCGAGGCGTTTCTACACTCCCCCAGCCAAGAGGCGGCTTAACCATGGCGACAAGAGAGAACCTGATCATCATCGGCAACGGCATGGTCGGCCACCACCTGGTCGAGCAGCTCATCGAGGCCGGCGCGCTTGCGCGCCTTGAGGTGACCGTGTTCGGCGAGGAGCGCCACCGCGCCTACGACCGGGTGCATCTCTCCGAGTACTTCACCGGGCGCAACGCGGAGTCGCTGGCGCTTTGCGACGCCGACTACTACGCCCAGCACGGCGTGACGCTCAGAAGCGGCGAGAAGGTGACCGAAATCGACCGCGCGGCGAAAACCGTGGTGACCGCCAGCGGCCGCTACGCCTTCGACCACCTGGTGCTCGCCACCGGCTCCTACCCCTTCGTGCCGCCGATCGAAGGGCGCGAGCGCCCGGGGTGTCTGGTCTACCGCACGCTGGATGATCTGGATGCGATACGCGACGCCGCCCAAAGCGCCACCAACGGCGTGGTGGTCGGCGGCGGGCTTTTGGGGCTCGAGGCCGCCAATGCCCTTCGCGGCCTGAATCTCGACACCGCCGTGGTGGAGTTCGCGCCGCGCCTGATGCCGATGCAGGTCGATCGGGAAGGCGGCGAGCTCTTGAAAGAGAAGATCGAATCCCTCGGCTTGCAGGTGCTGACCGAGCGCGCCACCCAGCGCATCGAACAGGGCGAACAGAGCCGGCTGCGCATGGTGTTTCAGGACGGCAAGGTGCTCGAAACCGACCTGATCGTGTTCTCCGCGGGCATTCGCCCCCAGGACGCACTGGCCCGGGAGTGCGGGCTCGAGATCGGCGAGCGCGGCGGCGTGGTGATCGACGATCACTGCCGCACCAGCGACCCGGCCATTCTCGCCGTGGGCGAAGTGGCGCTCTGGAACCAGAGCATCTTCGGCCTGGTGGCGCCGGGCTACCAGATGGCCAAGGTGGCGGTCTCGACCCTCACCGGCGGCGACGCGCGTTTTGGCGGCGCCGACATGAGCACCAAGCTGAAGCTATTGGGCGTCGACGTCGGCGCCATCGGCGACGCCCACGGCGAGCGCACCCCCGGGGCGCGCATGTTCCGCTATCTCGACCCGCTCACCCAGGTGTATCGCAAGCTGGTGGTCTCGAGCGACGGCAAGAAGCTCCTGGGCGCCATGCTGGTCGGCGACAACGGCGTCTACGACACGCTCTTGCAGTACTACGCCAACGCCCTCGAGCTACCCGCCGAGCCCGCCTCGCTCATCCTGCCCCGGCAAAGCGGCGCCGCGCCGGCGCTGGGGGCGGATGCGCTGCCGGCGAGCGCCATGATCTGTTCGTGCCACAACGTAACCAAGGGGGTTATCTGCGAGGCGATCGATGCCGGCGCGCGAGATCTGGCCAGTGTGAAGGGCGCGACCAGAGCCAGTACCGGCTGCGGCGGCTGCGCCACGCTTTTGAAATCCGTGGTCGATCACGAGCTCGCCGCCCAAGGCGTCGAGGTGGATCGCTCGCTTTGCGAGCACTTCGCCCACACCCGCCAGGGGCTTTACGACATCGTGCGCGTCGAGGGCATCAAGACCTTCGGCGAGCTGATGGAGAAGCACGGCAATACCGGTCATGGCCTTGGCTGCGATATCTGCAAGCCCACCGTGTCGTCGATTCTCGCCTCCTGCTTCAACGAGCCGATCATGGACGCCGCCCACGTGCCGCTGCAGGACACCAACGACACCTTCATGGCCAACATGCAGAAAAACGGCACCTACTCGGTGGTGCCGCGCATCGCCGGCGGCGAGATCACCCCGGAGAAGCTCGTGGTGCTCGGCCAGGTGGCGCAGAAGTTCGAGCTGTACACCAAGGTCACCGGCGGCCAGCGCATCGATCTCTTCGGCGCGCGCCTCGAGGATCTGCCCGCGATCTGGGGCGAGCTGATCGCGGCGGGCTTCGAGACCGGCCACGCCTACGGCAAGTCGCTGCGCACGGTGAAGTCGTGTGTGGGCAGCACCTGGTGTCGTTTTGGGGTGCAGGACAGCGTGGGCATGGCGATCAAACTCGAGCACCGCTACAAGGGGCTGCGCGCGCCGCACAAGATCAAGTTCGGCGTCTCCGGCTGCACCCGGGAGTGTGCCGAGGCGCAGAGCAAGGATATCGGCATCATCGCCACCGAGAACGGCTGGAACCTGTACGTCTGCGGCAACGGCGGCATGCGCCCGCGCCACGCCGAGCTCTTCGCTACCGACCTCGACGACGAGGCGCTCTACCGTACCATCGACCGATTTCTGATGTTCTACGTGCGCACCGCCGACCGGCTGCAGCGCACGGCCACCTGGCGCGAAAACCTCGAAGGCGGGCTCGACTACCTCAAGGCGGTGATTCTCGAGGATAGCCTGGGACTCGGCGACGAGCTGGAGCGCCAGATGCAGACCCTGATCGAGCGCTACGAGTGCGAATGGGCCAACGCCCTGAGCGACCCGGAAAAGCTCAAGCGTTTCAGAAGCTTCGTCAACGACGAACGCCCGGACCCGTCCATCATCATGACCACCGAGCGCGGGCAACTGCGCCCGGCCTGATGTCCACCAGGACCGACTTCAAGAAAGGAGCCCTTCCATGAGTGCAACCGCTGCCGCCTCGAACACTATGCCAGCCGTGCGCTGGCAGCCGCTTTGCCGCCGCGCCGATCTGGTGGCGTTTTCCGGCGTGGTGGCCTGGCTCGAAACCTCGGCCGCCCAGGTCGCGCTGTTCTACCTGCCCGGACACACCCCGGAACTCTACGCGCTGGATCACTTCGATCCCTTTTCGAATGCCTACGTGATCGGCCGCGGCATCGTCGGCGATCTCGACGGCGCCCCGGTCATCGCCTCGCCGCTCTACAAGCAGCACTTTCGCCTGAGCGACGGCCTGTGCCTGGAGGACGAAAACGTGCGGCTTCGCACCTGGCCGGTGCGCTTCGATGGGGATCGCGTGGTGATCGAGGCGTAACGCTAGACGAAAGCGCCGCCTCTTGAAAGAAGCGGCGCTTTTCCTGCTTGAGCTTTTTGATCGAGAAAGTATTTCGACTCTGGCTACTCGTCGCTATCGAGAAACGCGATCAGCGCTTGGTTGAATTCTTTCGCGTGAGTGACGTTCAGGCCGTGGGGACCGCCTTCGATCACTTCGAGCCTGGAGTGGGGCAGCGTTTCGCTGGCGCGTTTGCCGCTGACTTCGAGCGGCACGATGCCGTCGGCGTCGCCGTGGATCACCAGTGTCGGCAGCTTCATCTTCGGCAGGTCGTCGCGAAAATCGGTGTAGCTGAACGCCTTGATGCAGTCGAAGGTCGCCTTGGGTGAGGCGAACGCTGCGATGTCACGGTGATACTGGCGGTTGGGCTCGCTGATCAGATCGCTCTTGTCGCCGGCGGCGAAGAAGTTATTGGTGAAGTCCTCGAGAAACGCCAGGCGGTCGCCGCGCACGCCGTCGAGGAACTGATCGATGGTAGCGTCGTCGAGGCCGCCGTCCGGGTTGTCATCAGACTTGTAGAGGTACGGCGGCACGGCGGCGGCGAGGACCGCCTTGCTGACCCGCTCGGTACCGTAGCTTGCGATGTAGCGCGCCACTTCGCCGCCACCCATGGAAAAGCCGACCAGAGTGGCATCGTTGAGATCCAGCGCGTCCAGCAGTTTCTTGAGATCGAAGGCCAGGGTATCGTAATCGTAGCCGCCGTCGGCCTGGGTGGACTTGCCGAAGCCGCGGCGATCGTAGGTGACGACCTTATAGCCCGCCTCGACCAGCGGCGCGACCTGGGGCTCCCAGGAGCGAGAGCTCAACGGCCAGCCGTGAATCAGTACGACGGGCTTGCCCGCTCCGTGAACCTCGTAGTAAAGCTCGACCGGGGTTCCCTGTTCGGTTCCTGCATTCAACATCGGCATCGCTACCCTCCTGGTTGATTGACCAACGGCTCCGCGTACGGATGAATAAACACGCTCTAAAGGCTAGTACAACTGATCGGGGCTTTCCAAAGCGCCCGCAGGGCACCAAAGTTGCTATGCTTACTCGCTCTTGAACCTGCCTGTGGAGCGCACGTAGTGAAGACCGAAGCCGGTACCCTGGGATTTTCCGCCTTCATGGCCCTGCTGATCGGTGTGGTGGGCATCATTGCCACGCTCGCCTCGAACTCTCAGGCCATTCTGCTCGATGGGCTTTTCAACCTCGTTTACTTCGTGGTGGCACTGGTCACGCTCAAGGTCAGTCGGCTGGCGAGCCAGCCGGACAGCGACGCCTACCCGTTCGGCTACAGCTACTTCGAGTCGCTGGTGAACCTGTGCAAGGGGCTTCTGATTCTGGGCGTCTCCATCTTCGCGCTGGTGGACGCGGTGGCGGCGCTGTTGACCGGCGGTCGCGAGATCGCGGCGGGTCTGGCGGTGCTCTACGCAGGCTTCGCCACGCTTGCCTGCTCGCTGACCGCCTGGGTGATGCACGTGAGCCAGCGCCACGTCGCAAGCCCTCTGGTCGCGGCGGACAAGCTCAACTGGGTGGTCAATAGCGCCATCTCCGCCGGGGTGCTGGCGGCGTTCTGTCTCATGCTCGCGCTCAAGGCGCTGGATTCGACGCGCCTGGTGCCTTACGTCGATTCGATACTGGTCATCGCAGTGGTGCTGCTGTGCCTGGGCGTGCCGGTACGTATCGCCGGCCAGGCGCTGGGTGAGCTGACCAACAAGACACCGCCGGTGGCGGTGGCAGAGCCAGTGCGCCAGGCCGTGGCCCGCGGGCTCGAGGGAGTGGCAACGGAGGCGGTGCGCGTTCGTATCGTGCGCCCGGGGCGGCTTCTTTACGTGCTGGTTCACGTGGTGAAAAGCGACGACGCCGCGCTTGGCCTGGCCGAGCAGGACCGCCTGCGCGCCCGGGTGGACGACGAGATTCGCCGCCACTATGCCCTCGTGGTCTGCGACATCGTGTTTACCCGGGACACCCGCTGGGCCGAGCCCTCCTGCGGGTTATTGGTGAAGACGTCGGACTGAATCAGTAAAACTGATCGCCGGAGGCTGCTGTGCTGGCCACGTCACTCCAGCCGTGTCTGACATCGGGCGGAGTGCGTTACTGCGGGGCCTGCAAAAAAGACCGGCGAGTCGCTCCATACGTATCAAGAGGTTTCTGAAAAGTCGTGACTTTCACCCCGGCCCTGCTGGCCCGGCTCGAGCAGCGCCTGATCGCCGCGCTGCCCGCTTGGCAGCTACCCGCCGATACCCGCATCGAGCTTCTGACCACCTCGGAAAACGCCACCTTTCTGGCCCGCTGCCCCCAAACCGGGCGCCGCCGCGTGCTGCGGGTACACCGCCCGGACTACCACACGCGAGCGGAAATCGAATCGGAGCTTGACTGGCTTGCGGCACTGCGCGTCGATACCCGCCTTCGAGCACCCTTACCGCTTTCCACGACAGGCCCGAGCCCGGTGGTCGAACTCGCTCTGGGTGGCCGCCGCTTTCACGCAGTAGGCTTCGATTTCATCGAAGGTCATTCCCCGCAGGCGGACGACACGCTTCCTGCCTGGTTCGAAAAGCTCGGCGCCCTCACCGCCGCGCTTCACGAGCACAGCCGGCGCTGGACGCCGCCCGAAAACTTCGTGCGCACGCGCTGGCACCTGGACTCGATGATCGGCCCCCACGGGCTCTGGGGCGACTGGCGCCAGGCACCGGGGCTTACCGTGAGCGACGAGCGGGTCATCGCTTGTGCCATCGAGCGGATTCACCGGGTCATCGGCGTTTATGACCGGCTTTCCGGGCGCTACGGGCTCGTGCACGCCGACCTGCGCCTGGCCAACCTGCTGGTGGAGAACGATCAGCTCGCCGTGATCGACTTCGACGACTGCGGCTTTTGCTGGTACGCCTTCGATTTCGCCGCCGCCATCAGCTTTTTTGAACTCGACCCGCTGATTCCCCGGCTGCGCCAGGCCTGGATTCGCGGCTACCGGACAGTGGCCGAGTTCGACGCCGCCGACGACGCCGCGCTCGACACCTTCATCATGATTCGCCGCATCATGCTGAGCGCCTGGCTTGCCACCCACGCCGACAGCCACACCGCCCGCTCGCTCGGGGAGGGGTTCATCGAGGGCACCGCGACGCTTGCGCGGGCTTACCTCGATCCCGCATGCACCTCGAAATGAGTGAGACGCCAAGGCAAGCGGTTTTCTTGCATCGCCCAAAACGCCATCGGGCACCCGAAGGTGCCCGATCATTGCAGTGCGACGTCTTCAGCTATCGGTGTCGCTTCGCGGCTCGAGACGGTAGAGCCCGCCGTCCTCTTCGTCGGTCAGCACGTAGAGAAAGCCGTCCGGGCCCTGGCGCACGTCGCGGATGCGACCCAGGGTGTCGGCCAGCAGCATCTCCTCGTGGGTGATCTCGCCCTGTTCATCCACGACCAGGCGATGAAGCTGCTCGCGCTTGAGCGAGCCGGCGAACAGGTTGTTCTGCCACTCGGCCACGTCGCCGGTGTAGAACGCAAGCCCCGAGGGCGCCATGGAGTCTTCCCAGATGTGGTTCGCCGGCGTCACTCCCGGCGCCTCGCGGCCCAGGCCAATGTGCTCGTCGGTAGTGTACTCGGTGCCGTGGGCGATCATCGGCCAGCCGTAGTTGGCACCCTGCTCCACGCGATAGAGGCGGTCGCCGCCGTTGGGGCCGTGGTCCACCGCCCAGAGCTCGCTCGTCTCGGGGTGCAGCGCCAGGCCCTGGTTGTTGCGGTGGCCATAGGAGTAGATTTCCGGGCGCAGGTTGCCAGGCTCCACGCCAATGAAGGGGTTGTCCGGGTGGGCGCCGCCATCTTCCTGCAGGCGAATCATCTTGCCGCCGGGGTTGGTCAGGTCCTGGGGCAGGTTCTGGACGTTGCGATCGCCGATCGGGAAGAACAGCGAGCCGTCGCCGGGAAAGACGATGCGCGAGCCGTAGTGGGCGCCGGGATGCGTGCGCGGGATCTGGGTGTAGACGGTTTCGAGATCGGTCAGGGTAGCGTTATCGGCGTCGATGCGTGCCCGCGCCACGGCGGTGCCGGTGCCATAGCCCGGCTCATAGGTGCTGAGCGCGCGCGGGTCGCCCGGGCTCGAGTAGGTGAAGTAGACCCAGCCGTTGTCGGCGTAGTCCGGGTGCACCACGACATCGAGCAGCCCGCCCTGGTTGCCGCCCTCGACGGCAGAGTCGTCGTCCTCTTCGGCGTCGGTCTTCGGCAGGTTGTCGAGCTCGGTGACGCTGTCGCCATCGATCAGTTGAAGCCGCCCGGGCCGCTCGGTGATCAGCATTCGCCCATCCGGCAGCCAGGCCACCGCCCAGGGGTGCTCGAGGCCGCTGACGATCTGCACCACGTCGAAAGAGATCTCTTCGCTTTCGACGTTCTCGGCCACGCGCTCCTCCGTCACGCTGACCTCACCCCACGCCAAACCGCTCGCCCCGAAAAACGCGGCGCCAATCGCCCAGCGCAGAGGGCGAAGGGTCCCGACATCGCTTGCGTGCATCATTCTCTACTCCTTTAGAAAAACATGAAATTCAGTGGGTTATCCATGGTGAACTCCCAGAATAGGCCAGCTGTTCGAGGGTCACAAATGACGCATCGCTAATGAACGCTCCTATTGATGGCACGCGCGCTTTTACCTCATTAGCTCTTTCAGTTCGTCGACCAGTGCCTTGGGCAGGCGCATGTCATCGCGCCGCGTACGCTCGCGCGCCTCGAAACGCCGCTGCGAAGGCAGCCGCGCTCCCTGGCCGAGGATTTCATCGAACAGGGTTTCCGCATGGCGCAGGTGGTGCTCGGCCTCGCTCCCCAGAAAAGCCTGAGGGCTGAGAGCGATGACGAGCTCGCCGTGAAACGGCTTGCCGGTTCCCTCGGCATTGGCCGGTGCCGTCTCGTGCCCCAGCACGTCACCGATCAAGGGCCCGGCCAAGAGTCCGATCATGGTGGAAAGCGCCGAGCCCTTGTGCCCGCCGAAGGTACGCATGGCGCCGGCCAGCGCTGCGGCGGGGTCGGTGGTGGGGTTGCCTTCGCCGTCCATCGCCCAGTGAGCAGGAATGGACTTGCCGGCGCGCCGGTGCAGCTCGATCTCGCCTCTTGCCACTTCGCTGGTCGCGAAGTCGAAGGTATAAGGAGCGCCGTCCGGGCGCGGCCAGGAGAACGCCAGCGGATTGGTGCCCAGCAGCGGTCGCGTGCCGCCGGCCGGCGCCACGAAAGGATGGGTCGGCGTCATGGCGATACCGACCAGTCCCTGGCTCGAGATCGCCTCCACTTCCGGCCACAGCGCCGAGAAGTGAAAGCAGCGATTGATGGCCATGGCCGCCAGCCCTTGGCGCCGCGCCTTTTCGATGAGTGTCGGCAAGCCCGTCTCGAAGGCGAGCAGCGAGCAGCCGCGCTGGGCATCGATTCGCACCACGCCCGGCGCCTGGTCGTGCACCACCGGCAGCGCCTGGGTATCCACGCCGGCGTTGCGCGCGGTTTCCACGCAGCCGATCAGCCGATACAGGCCGTGGGAGTGACATTCGTCACGCTGGGCAGCGACCACGCTGCGGGTGATGGCCTCGGCGTGGGCCGGGCTGTAACCGTTGTGTCGAAGGACGTCGAGGCTCAGGGAAGTGGCTTCCTCGAGGGTCAGGATGATTGTTTCACTCATGCAGTTTCCCTTCGTGGTTGCGGGCGACAGGCGATAAAAAAGCAGGCAATCGCTTGCCTGCTTGGACACTACGTCATCGGTAGGAAGCCTTGCGCCATCAGGCGTTGCGCTTGCCATCCACCAGGCGGCTCACCTTGAGCGGATTGGACTCCTTGAGCGCCTCGGGCAAGAGGGCTTCCGGCAGCGACTGGTAGCATACCGGGCGCAAGAAGCGCTTGATGGCGGCGCTACCCACCGACGTGGTGCGGCTATCCGAGGTGGAGGGGTATGGGCCGCCGTGTACCATGGCGTGGCACACCTCGACGCCCGTCGGCCAGCCGTTGGCGAGAATCCGCCCCGCCTTGCGCTCGAGGGTCGGGATCAACGTCTTGGCGGCATCGATATCGGCATCGTTCATGTGCAGCGTGGCGGTCAACTGCCCTTCGAGCTGCTCGGCCACCTTCTTCACTTCCGCCATGTCCTGGCACTCGATGATCAGCGAGCTGGCACCAAATACCTCTTCCTGCATGACCTTGGAGGCCAGAAATGCCTCGGCGGAGGTCGCGAACAGCCCGGTCTGGCACTGGTAGCCCTCCTCGCCGGTCTGACCGCGCGCCACTTCGCGTACGCCGGCTTCGCCGCCCAGCGCCGTCACGCCCTGTTCATAGGCGCGGTGGATGCCCGGGGTGAGCATGGTCTGGGCACCGCTCTGCTCGACCGCCTTCTGCGCCGCCTGGGTGAACGTCTCGAGATCACTGCCCTTGACCGCGATCACCAGCCCTGGATTGGTGCAGAACTGCCCGGCGCCCATGTTGAGCGAGCCGACGAAGGCCTCGCCAAGCCCCTGGGCATTGGCCTTGAGCGCCTCCGGCAGCAAGAAGACCGGGTTGATACTGCTCATCTCGGCGTAGACCGGGATCGGCTGGGGGCGCGCCTGGGCGGCCTCGACCAGCGCCATGCCGCCGCTGCGCGAGCCGGTGAAGCCGACTGCCTGGATACGCGCATCGGTGACCAGGGCCTGGCCGATCTCGTTGCCGGCGCCGAACAGCAGCGAGAACACGCCCTCGGGCAGGTTGCACGCCTTGACGGCCTTCTGGATGGCGCGCCCCACCAGTTCGGAAGTTCCCGGGTGGGCGGAGTGGCCCTTGACGATCACCGGGCAGCCCGCTGCCAGCGCCGAGGCGGTATCGCCGCCGGCGACCGAGAAGGCCAGCGGGAAGTTGCTCGCACCAAATACCGCCACCGGTCCGAGCGCGATATGACGCTGGCGCAGATCGGCACGCGGCAGCGGCTGGCGATCGGGAAGCGCGGGGTCGATACGCACGTCGAGCCATTCGCCGGCGCGAACCACGGAGGCGAACAGGCGCAGCTGACCACAGGTACGTCCGCGCTCGCCTTCGATGCGTGCCCGGGGCAGGCCGGACTCGGCCACGGCGCGCTCGATCAGCTCGTCGCCGATGGCCTCGATTTCGCTGGCGATGGTTTCGAGGAAGCTTGCGCGCGCCTCGAGGGAGGTTTCGCGGTAGGTGTCGAAGGCGTCCCAGGCGAGGGCGGCTGCCTGCTCGACGTGGCTGCGATCGCCGCCGACGTAAGCCGGGTCGAGCGTCTCGCCGGTCGCTGGGTTGGTCGCCTGGATGTTGGCGCGTGTACCGCTGACACTCTGCTGACCGATTAAGAGTTTACCTTCCAATGCCATGGTCGATCTCTCCTGGTAGTTCGCGTAGGGCGATACCTTTCAACGCCCTTATTTGTATGAGTAGTACGTCTTGTAGGCACGCTTCAGGTGTTGATACATGGCGGCGTTCGCCGCCTTGGCATCGCGCGCCAGAATCGCCTCGAGGATGTCCGCGTGCTCCTGCCCCACCTTCTCGAGGTACTGGACGGTCGTTTGCGAATCGATCGCGACGGACATCAACTTGGCGCGAGGAATGGTGCCGACATCCCACTGTTCGTAGATGGTGACGAAGGCCGGGTTATGCGTCGCCTGTGCGATGGCGGCATGAAACGCCAGATCCTCGTCACGCGCCTGCGTCGTGTTCTTGCAGGCCTCGAGAAACGCCTCGTGCAGCGTGACCAAGCGCTGCTGATCCTGCTCATCGTGCCGCGTGGCCGCCAGCGCCGCCACTTCGGGCTCGATGGTCAGGCGCAGCTCGAGGATGTTCAGGATATCCTCGATGGTACTCAGTCGAATCTTCTTCTCGGGGCTACGGGATTCGGGCGCCGAGCGCAGTACCCGTGTCCCGATCCCGCGCCGAGTCTCGACCAGCCCCTGGGACTTGAGGTGAGTGATGGCCTCGCGAATCACCGTGCGGCTGACGCTGAACATGTCGCACAGCGCCCCTTCCGGCGGCAGCTTGTCACCGACCGGGATCTCCTGGCGGGCGATGATGCCCTCCAACTGCTGGGAGACCTGCCGTGACAGGCTTCCACCGTGTACTAGGGGCTGTATGCCAAGGCTTTTCATACTCGACCAACTCTCACTGGAATCAAAAGTTCAGAGGTGTTCTACGTCCTCCAAGGGAGCGAACACTATAGCGTATCCACTCCCCTTTTTTATCATACATATGACGATCAGTCGTCCGGGTGACCCGACGAGGCGAACTTACCGCCCTGGTAGACCACTTCCGGTTCATCGGCGGCAGGAACGTCGCCGCGCGCCTCGATCTTTTCGCGCCACTGCTCGGAGCTGTGCTTGGGCTTCCAGCCCAGAAAAGATACCTGCTGATTGTCCCACCACTGCTCGGCGTTGTCGGAAACTCCATAGACGACGGTATTGCCGAGCTTGGGTGCCTGGAAGGCGCGCTCGAACAGGCTCATCAAATCCTCGACGTGCAGCCAGGTCGCCAGCATGCGCGTGTCGCGAGGCTCGGGGAAGCACGAGCCGATACGCACGCTCAGCGTCTCGATGCCGAACTTGTCGAAATAGAGACTGGCGAGATCCTCGCCGAAACATTTCGAGAGCCCGTAGACGGAGTCGGGGCGATGCACGACCCGGGTGTCGATCTTCTGGGTGCGCTCGTAGAAACCGATGGTGTGATTGGAGCTGGCGAACACGATCCGTGGCTTGCCCGAGTGGCGCGCCGCCTCGTACAGGTTGTAGGTGCCGACGATGTTGGCCTGCAGAATGCCCTGCCAGGGCTTCTCGAGCGACACGCCACCCAGGTGGATCACGCCATCACAGCCCTCGAGAAGCGCCTTGACGCCTTCGTAGTCGGCGAGGTCGCACTTCATGACTTCTTCGTGCGTGGCGGGACTGTCGATATCGGAAATATCCGACAGGCGCACGTGCTTGGCCAGCTTGTCCAGATAAGGGCGGATGGCCTTGCCCACGCCGCCCGCGGCGCCGGTGACCAGTAGTCTGTCGAGCATGTCTGTCTCCTTGTGGCTCTTGTCGTTGGGCGTCAACGCGCCTGACTATCGAAAATCGTAAAGAAACGCCGGATTGTCGACCAATATCTTCTGGCGGTTCTCCTCGCTTGCCCACTCGAGCAGGATGTCGAGCTGTTCGGCATCGCTTGGGTACTGGGCGCGCTGCACGCCGACGTGTGGCCAATTGGACCCCCACAGGATGCGCTCCGGGGCGTGCTCTATCACCCGCTTGGCGATGGGGGCCACGTCGGCGAACTCGGGCGCACCGGTCAGGCTGGTCTCGTAGGCGCCGCAGATCTTGAACCAGGCGTTGCCTTTGTCGATCAGGCGCAGGATGTCATCGACGCGGGAATCGTCTGCCGCCACCGGGTCGATGAACTTGCCGATGTGATCGATGATGTAGCGCCCTTCGATCTTCTGCAGCTCGTCATGGTAGTCGGGCAGGTCCCGACCGTTGAACTGCACCATGAGATGCCAGCCCAGGTCACGAATGTTCTTCTCGACGGCCAGCATGCGATCGATGCCTACCGCGCCGCCGGGCAGTTGCATGATGCGCGCGCCCCGAACGCCTTTCTCGTGCAGCCGATCCAGCTCCTGGCGAGAGGTATCCGGCGTGACGACGGCAATGGCGCGCGCGACATCGGTGCCGAACTGCTCGAGCGCCTCGACCAGCGCGGCGTTGTCGGTCTGGTAGGCGTTGGGCTGGGTCACGACGACCCGCGAAAGGCCGAGCCATGCCTGCAACTTTCGATAATCATCGACGGTCGCCAGCTCCGCGATCTGCGGACCGCCGGGTTGGGACTGGAAACCCGGCAGGAAGATATGGGCATGACAGTCCGTCGCTCCCGCCGGCGCTTTCAAGCGCGGCGTCGGGCCGGTCAACGGGCGGGTGTTTTCTGGAATCGACATCATGCCTCCTGTAGATCAAAAAAGTGTTCTGGTGGCGCTCAGTACTGCTTGGCGGCATCGATCAGCTTGGCCAGTCGATCGCTCTCCTCCGCCGAGGGCATGACCAGCGGTGCGCGTACAGGGCCGGCGGGCTTGCCGATGATCTCTGCGCCCTGCTTGATCAGGCTGACGGCGTAGCCCTGCTTGCGATCGCGCAGCTCGATGAAGGGAATGAAGAACTCTTGCGTGATCTTCTTGACCGTGTCGTGGTTGCCGGCACGCAGCGCCTTGTAGAAGGTGGACGCCATGTCGGGCACGAAGTTGAAGACCGCCGACGAATAGGTGTTCACGCCGATCGACAGGTAGGCTTCGGCGAAGATCTCGGCGGTAGGCACGCCGCCGATGTAGGCCAGCCGGTCGCCGACCGTCTTGACGATCTTGTTGAGCGCCTGGATATCGCCCTTGCCATCCTTCAGGCCGATCAGGTTCGGGCAGGCATCCGCCAGCGCCTGCACGGAAGCCGCATCCATGATGCCGTTACCGCGATTGTAGTAGATGACGTTGATCGACGTGCTGTTGCACACCGCACGAGCGTACTCGACCAGCCCGTCCTGAGGACACTCGGTCAGGTAGGGAGGCATCAAAAGAATGCCATCGGCCCCGGCTTCTTCGGCGATCTTGGCCTGCGCCTTGGCCTGCTCGACGCTCTGACCGGCGCTGGCGATGATCGGAAGCTCCCCACCGATGGTGTCGACCGCGGTGGTCACCACCGCGCGAAAATCATCGAGTGACAGGTTGAAGAACTCGCCCGTGCCGCCGGCGACGAACACGGCAGAGATCTCGTGGCTGACGAACCACTTCAGCCGCTCCTGGTAGCTTTCGCGAGCGAAGCGACCCTGGCCGTCGAAATCGGTGATGGGGAAGGAGAGCAGGCCGTTGGAAATGGACGCCAGCGTTTGTTCACGTGAAAAATGCATAATGTTATTCCTGTATCATGTTCTGTTGTAATACATCACACAACTATAAGCTTTCGTGGAGTCGTGATCAATATCGAATTGCGCCTCGCAGACAATTGACGAGGCGCCCTACTCGTTGGCGGGGAGGGCGATGCGATCACATCCGCATCCTCTCCCCGCCGGCTACCCTGTATGCAGCGCCCATCGACCTCAGGCGCTGCGCCATGCCATCAGCGGCGACCGTTCGGCTGCAGCTCCTCGCCTTGCTTCAACGAAAAGAGCTCGTTGTCGCTGGTGACGAAACGCGTCTCGCCACTGGCCATCAGATAGGCCCCTTCCGTGAATCCGCCGCCATTCAAGAAGGGCGCGACGGCACCGGACTCGCCCTGGTGGGCCGCCTCCAGTGCCAGCAGCGCGTAGGGATCGATGCTGTCGATCTCGGCGTACTGCACGTCTGGTGTGCGAACGAAGAAGTCGTTGACACGCCGATCGTCCAGAATGTTGTCGGCGACCTTGTCGGCCAGGTCGAGATAGACCGGCTGCTCCGTCGCCTTCCACAGATCGATAAGGGCAAAGATCGTGTGAGCATCGCTATTGCCAGTGTCCAGGTCGACGGCGGGGTTCTGCCCGCCCTCTTCGCCGATATCGCCCAGCCCCCGCCCCTTGGCAATGCCGCGAGCCACGCGCCAGAGGTCGGCGTCCGGCTCCAGCGTGTAGGCGCGGGAGTAGGAGAGCAGGAAGTTGCTGCCCGCCTCGTAGGGTTCGAGCACCGTTCCCTGCTTGCCGTAGTAGCCATCGCGAGGCAGGACGTAGTTGGAAAGATCGGTGCCGTCGGCGATCATGGGACGAAACGTGTTCGACGCCTCGTCGTAGGCATGCTGGGCAAACGCCTTCAGCCCGTCGATCGTCCACTGCTGGATCTTTGCGCCCTCGTCGCCCAGCGACTCGGCCAGGGCGAGCTGCATCAACGCGTTCTCGGAGTAGATCGTTCCAGTGCGACCGCGCAGCAGCATGTTGCCCTCCAGTGCCGCGGCCCCGAACTCCGGGCCGAACTGGCGCTGGGCTCGATCGCCATACTTCGAGTGCGTGTCGCCATCGTCATCGGTCTCGTCGCGCTTGAGCGGCTGGGTGAACTGGTACACCCCCAGCCCGGTCTGGGCATCGCGCGGCAGCACGTACTGCTCGGCCAGGCGCTTGGCCCAGGTGAGCGCGCCGGGTTCGTCATTGTAGTGATAGAGCAGGCCTGCCGAGTAGATCAGGTCGTTACCCGTATTCAGAAAGCTGAGCCCCTTGGTTTCGAAGAAAGGTGGCTGCTGGGAAAAATCGCTGTCCCAAAGTGCGCCCTGCTCCAGCCCATACTCGCCGTGCCGGCTGGTTTCCAGCACTTCCCAGTCGTAGACGTGGGCGTTCCAGAAGGCGCGGATGAAGTCCATCGCCGCTTCTGGGTCGACGTCGAACATGAGCTCGTAGTAGGGATAGGCGTTCTTGAGCTCGTGAACCAGCTCTTTCTCGCTCGGCCCTTCCGGCTCGAGGGTCTTCAGGTCGACGAAGCGATGACCGCCCCAGTACAAGAGCCCGCTGTCGTCCTGGAAGTGGTCGAAGTAGTAGCGCACGTTCTGTTCGGCGTGCTCACGGTAGCGCGGGTCACCGGTGAGGTTGCTCAAGCCGACCAGAACGCGCATGAAGTTCTGCTGCGCGGAAAAGTTCGACAGCACGGCCGTGCGGCCGTCGGGAAAGATCCACTCCATCTGCTCGCCGGTATTGGGATTGACGCCCGATGCCAGCAAGGGCGATGGGTTGTCGCCATGGTAGTGATCCCCGGCCTGGTCGAGTACGGTATCGGCGAATGCCTGCACGGCCTGAAGCCGGGGACTGTCGGCGAAGGCCGCGTGGCTGGCGACCAGGGTGAGTACGCAACAGGTCTTGAAGGCTAGGCGAAAATTCATGTTCGAGCTCCGAATCGATCGATAAGCACTGGATGGCGGCTGGACGTTTCCAACGCCCGCCGCCTTTGCACTCGAATACCTAGAATCGGTAGTTATAGGTCACCTGGACGGCATCGTTGTGGCGACCACCGTTATAGGTAGCTTCGTCGCGCGTCTTGTCCTTACGCTTGTAGGTCAAGGCGAGCGAGTTGGCGCGATCGATGCGGTATCCAAGACCGAGCTCGTGCTCCCAGCGATCCTCGTTGCCGGTATACATGTTGCCCTCACCCAGTACGTAGGCGTAACTCGTGTTCCAAGCCAGACCGATCTGATCTGTCACGGCGTAGCTTACATAACCGTCGAAACGATTGACGCGAGAGCGTGCCCCGCCCCCCTCCCGAAAGGTCTGGTATTCATAGCGGTAGCGTCCACCTACCCGCCAATCGTCATTGATGCGATAGTTCAATCGCAGCATGGGGCGCATGGTCTCGGATCCTGGATTGAACTTGTACTCGATCTTGGGCTGAAGCGACCAGCGATTATCGTCATCGAGTGCATAGGAGTAGCCCAGCCCAAACAGGTTCTCCGCTAGCTCGGGCCTGCCGCTGATTTCATCACGCCACCGGCGCTGGTGCTCGAAGGAAAAAGCCACGGCGTTATCGAAGGTGTGTCCCAGGCCGAACTTCACCTTGTAATCCTGGTTCTCCCGAAACGTCTGCTCGTACTTCGTCGAAATGGTAGTGGAGCCTGCGTAGCTGAAACCGCTGATCAGGGTTGTCAGCGCGGCGAGTCCAATAATCAGCTTTTTATTTTTCATGATGCACCCTTTTGATGGTTTCTTGTTGTAGCTGGCCCTACGAAAGGTCGTAAGGACCAGCCGTATCATCTATGACATATGATGTTCATGAGTGCTTTCATCGGTTGGATAAAAGCACTCGTGGGAAGTGTGATTACTTGTAGGCGATGCTGGCCTGAAGATCGGCGTTTTGCATGGCACGCTTGCTCGAACGAGCCGAGAGCAGCATCAGGACCGCAGGGATCATCAGAAGCGCGCCGCACAGCAGCATGACCAGACGCCCGTTGGTGGAGTTGGGCAGCAGCGACAGGCCCATGACCATCACGCTTCCGATCAGGATCAGACGACCCAGGATGATCTTCTGGCCGTAATCCACGGCGTCGGCGGCCGGGTCGGCATCGGTGCTTTCCACCGGCGTTTCCCAGCGACGCCACATTTCCCGGCGCTCGGCGGCGCGCTCGGGGGAGTGTTTCTCGGCGTTGTAGAACAGGCTGCTGAGCAGGAAGAAGCCACCGGTGATGACAGCGTGGGCGCCGATCGCGAAGGCGACGCGGAAGTCGGACCATTCACGCGCACTGATCTCCATGCCCATGACGCTGTTGACGATCTCCGGGCTCAGCCAGGCACCGACGCCGTAGGAGACCATGCAGCCCACCACCAGCGTGCCCCAGCCGGACCAGTCCGGCGTCTTGCGCACGATCAGCCCCAGCATGGCCGGAATGGTGATCGGGAAGGTGATCAGCGCGCTCGCCGTGAGCAGGATCTCGAACAGGCTCATGCTCTTGAGCGAGTTGATGAACAGGCTGATGCCGATGATGATCGCGCCGAAGATCAAGGTGACCATACGCGATACGCGCAGCATCTCGGTTTCGTTCGCGTTGGGCTTGATGACCGACAGGTAGAAGTTGCGCACGAAGAAGCCGGCGTTGCGGTTCAGGCCAGAATCCATCGAGGACATGCTGGCGGCGAACATCGCGGCCATCAGAAGCCCCAGCATGCCGGCGGGCATGTATTCGCTGACGAAGGCGACGAAGACCGCCTCGTTGGCGCTCGCGCCCAGTGCAGGGAAGTTCTGGGCGAAATCCGGGCTGTTGGCGTGCATGAACCAGGCCGGGAAGAACCAGATGATCGGGCCGATCAACGCCAGGCACAGCGTGAACAGCGCGCCATAGCGGGCGTTCTTGCTGTTCTTGGCGCACATGTAGCGATAGCCGTTGAGCGTGTTGTTCATCATGAAGATCTGCTTGATGATCAGCATGAACACCCAGAAGCCGAACAGCCACGCATAGCCGTAGCCGCTGCCGGTCAAGAACTCGCCGTCGTAGCTCGACACGATGCTGCCGATGCTGTCGGTGTTGCCCCAGGCGACGAAGAAGCACACGAACGTCACCGACATGATGATCAGCATCTGGACGTAGTCGGAGGCCACGACCGCCCAGGCGCCGCCGGTGACCGACATCGCGACCACCGCGATACCCGCCAGCAGAATGACCGTCTCAAGCGAAACGTTGAATACCGCCGAGGTGATGATGGCCAGCGCGCTCAACCAGGTGGCTGCGGAGACGAGGCCGTCGAACATGCTGAACCAGATGAAGGTCTGCTCGCTGGGCTTGCCGTAGCGCATCTTGAGGGCTTCGGCGGCGGTCACCACCCGCAGCTGTCTAAAGCGCGGCGCGAAATAGACGTAGTTCAGAAAGTAGCCGGCGGCGTTGGCGCCGAACAGGAAGATGATGGCGAAACCGCTGACGTAGGCCTGCGAAGCCGCGCCGGTGAAGGTCCAGGCGGAGAACTGCGTCATGAAGGCGGTGGAGCCCACCAGCCACCACAGCATGTTGCCGCCCCCCCGGAAGTAGTCACTGGTATTGGTGTTGAAATTCTTGAACACCCACCCGATGACCACCAGAAAAACGAGGTAAATGAGTATTACCCAAACATCGATAGACATGATTGCCCCTTGTATTTTTTTATTTGTGATCGGCGTAGCCGAGTTGCTTCAAGCTGGCGAGTCGAGCCGGCGTGCCTGAATCGTGCGGATGCCCGGCCGGGCTCAATACCGCTCGAGCGTATTGGCGTCGATGTAATCGAAGTTGATGCTCTCCCCCAGCCCCGGGCGATCCGGCAGGTGGACGAAGCCTTCGCTATCCATCTCGTCGACGATGACGTTGAGATAGGCGGGCGCTTCGTCGTAGTCCATGTGGGGGTGAAGCAGGCCACGCTCGTACCACTGGCAGTTGGTGATGGCGCCCACCACGGCCAGGTTGGGTGCGCCGTTGCCGTGGATCTCGCAATCCATGCCGAAGGCTTCGGCCAGGTGCGCGGCCTTGATGCAGGGCGTGATGCCCCCGCCGTTGGCGACCCCGGCCCGCAGGATGTCGCAAGCCTGGTGCTGGACCCAGCTGGCGCGACTCTGGTGTTTGCCGCCGATGGTCTCGGGGCCGATGACCGGCACGTCGACCTGCTGGGTCAGCCAGCGGTAGGACTCCATCGAATCCTCGGGCATCGGCTCCTCGAACCAGGCGAAATCGAGACGCGACAACGCGCGGCCGATCTTCAGGGCGTCCAGGCGGTTGTACCAGTGGTAGCCGTCGAGCATCAGGGCGATGTTGGGACCGACCGCTTCGCGCACGGCTTCGCAGGCACGAATGTCCATCTCGACGCTCGGCGCGAAGCTCACCGGCGGCATCCAGGTATGCAGCTTGATGCCCTGATACCCTTGACCGACCAGGGTCTCGGCGAACTGGGCGTACTCTTCCGGCGTGGAAAGGCCGCCCTTGGTTTCGTCACCGCACATGGTGCTGGCGTAAGCCTTCACCTTGGTACGCGCCCCGCCCAGCATCTGGTAGACGGGCACGCCAAGTTGGCGGCCTGCCAAGTCCCAGAGCGCTTGGTCGAGAATCGCCATGGCACGATCGGTCAATTGCGCCCCGCTGCCCCGCTGGCGCAGCCACAGGTCCTGCCAGATGAGCTCACGCGCGTGGACGGGCTTGCCGATCGCCGCTTTCTTGAAGTATTGCTCGACGATGTAAGGACGAATGAGCTCTTTGGGAGCAAAAGCGTATCCTTTGCTGCCATCTTCAGCGGTGACGCTGAGCATGGCGATCTGGGCTTCGCTGGGCTGGCCCGCATGAGCGTGACCGGCGCTATCTCGCGAAAGCTTCGACTCATAACGAATGACGTCTACGGACAGGGATTCGATTCTCATCGTGCTTGGCCTCTGTAAGTGGGTGACGATTGGCATAGCGCGCAAGGTAATACATAATATGTTTGATAGTAATGTTACCGCTAAGCGACAACAACATAGACAATGGTATGAATGGCTTAGGCGCGAGCGACGCTTTCATGCGACGTCGCTGGACGATCGCTCGAGACGTTTCATACCGGTATCGACCGCCCTGAGGAGACGTGATGACGGCCAGCAAACGAATGCTCTACGTAGGGTGCGCACTGAGTGGCGAGCTCTACTCGGCATACCTGGATGACGAGACCGGCAAACTCGAACTTGTCTCCCATCGCCGCCTGCCGGGGCTTCGCGAACCCGGTGGCGCCATGCCCTTGTGCCTCACGCGCGATCGCTCGACCCTGTACGCGGTTTCCAGGGGCGAGCCCTTCTTTGTCGCCCGTTTTGGCATCGATGCCGAGGGGGCACTGACACACCAGGAGAACACCCCGCTCGACACCAACCTGGCCTACATCGAGACGAGCACCGACGACACCCATCTCTTGTGCGCCTCGTTCATCGATCACCACGTCAGCACCCACTTAATCGACGAACAGAAGCGCATCGCCCCCGAAGCGTCGTACCGCCAGAGTATCGAGAAGGCGCACGCGCTGTGCATCACGCCTGGCGGTAAAAGCCTTTTGGGCACGAGCCTGGGAAAAGACGTGATCTATCAATGGACGCCCTCTTCCGAGCGCACACCGGGCGAGCTTCTCGAAGGAGCGAGCGTGACGCAACTCGCGCTCGAGGCCGGCACCGGTCCGCGCCACATTGCCTGCCACCCTACCCAGCCCGTCGCCTACGTGATCGGCGAGCATAACGGCACGCTCAGCGTCGTGCGCTACGGCGAGCACTCGCTTGCGCTCTTGCAGACGGCGCACCTGGCCGAGCAGCCCGAGCCGTTCCAGGCCGCGGACGTACATCTCACCCCGGACGGGCGCTTTCTCTACGCTTCGGAAAAGGCGACCTCGACGCTGCACCTTTTCACGATCGCCCCGGATGCCAGCATCACGTTTCGACACCGCTTTCCGACGGAGAACCGCCCACGCGGCTTTGCCATCACCGCGGATGGCCGTCATCTGATCGCCGCCGGTCAGTTTTCCCATCACATCGCAAGTTACCGCATCGACCCCGAAAGCGGTCACCTTACCCTGGTCGACCGTCTGCCCGTAGGCCAGAGCCCAGACTGGATCGAGATCGCCTGATCCCATGCGTTCGGGCGAGAAAAGTTTGCATGCTACTTTGAGCTAATATTGAGCCATAAACATACTATGTATTATTTTTAAAGCTGCATTCCGCTTAGGTTTGTGGCCCTCCATCGTATTCGAATTCAGTAACGCCCCTCGATACAAGGCTTGACCATGACAAGAAAAGCAGCGCTGGCACTTACCCTTTTCGCGCCGATACTCGGCGTTTCCACCGCCCAGGCGGACGATCCTTCGACCCTCACCTGGCAAGGCATCACCTTCGGTCAATCCACCGACTTGAACTTCGGCTCGACCATCCTGCCGGAGAAAGTCGGCACCAATGAAGTGACCCACGATGGCGAGCCCGTGTCACCCGGACCGCTGCTCGATCACGTGGTGATCGAGAGCCGTGGCGGCAAGCTGGCCAACTCCCACGAAGGCGGCACCTTCTACTACACCACCCTGCCGACCGATCAAAACTTCGTGCTGACGGCAACGCTGACCCTGGAGCAGCTGGGCCCGGAAACCGGCGCCACGCCCAACCGCCAGGAAGGCGCCGGCATCATCGCCCGCGACGTGATCGGTGCCCCGCGTGCCGAACCGCAGCCGCAGGGCCATGAGGAATTTCCCGCTGCCTCCAACATGGTCATGAATCTGCTGCGCTCGCACACTCGCGAAAACGACGGGTTGGCCAACGCCACGGCGGTCTACCGCGAAGGCATTCAGGACCCTTGGGGCAATCCTGGCAACCTCATGAGCCGCGAGGATTACGTCGAGGCTTTGCCTTACGGTGAGGCGCAGACCTACCGCATGAGTCTCGAGCGCGGCGACGGGCACTTCGTCGTCACGCTCGACGATGGCGACGAGGTCCATCGTTACGAGCTCGACGACGCGCCGGCCAGCCTGGTCCAGGTGCAGGACCCGGACAACCAGTACGTCGGCTTCTTCGCCGCGCGCAACGCGCGCTTGAGCGTTGCCGATATCGATCTCGAACTCACGCCGGCGGACACCCACCCGGGCGACGCCTACCAGGCGCCGCAGACACCGCTGGTCTGGTCGATCGCCTCGCCGGAGCGCGCCAGTACGCCGAACTACACCTTCCAGGCCCTGGCCAACTACGCCGGCACTTTCAGCCTGAGCCAGAACGGCCAGCCCGTGGGCGAAGATCAAGACGTCGAGGCGGGCAGCCTCTTCAGCGCGGCGCTTGAGATCGACGAACCGACAGAGCTCGAGGTCACCTTCCAGCCCGACGAAGGCCCCGACAGCGAGCTGCAACGCCGCGCCCTCACCCTCGAGCCCGCACGCGTGGCCGACCCCATGAACCTGCACGTCTCACCAGAGGGTCGAGCCGGTGAAGCGGGCGATCAGGAAAACCCGCTGGACCTGGCCTCGGCGCTGGCGCTGGTCGCCCCCGGCGGCACCATCCACCTGGCCGGCGGCGAGTACGGCGCCATCGAGATCCCGCTCGAGGTCAGCGGCAGCCCCGGCGCACTCAAGCGCCTGACCGGGGAAGGCGCCGAGGTGCGCTTCACCGGCATGGTCTCGCACAACGCCCATTACTGGCAGCTCGACCATCTCGAGGTCGCCGGCGAGCGGCTGATCGTTCACGGCAGCCACAACGTGTTCGAGCACATCGTGACCCACAGCGCGCCGGACACCGGCTTTCAGATCACCTCCCCCGAGGATGTCGGCCGCGCCCTGTGGGCGAGCCACAACACGGTTCGCCATAGCGAAAGCTACAACAACCGGGACGCTTCGGGCATCAACGCCGACGGTTTCGCCGCCAAGATGCGCATCGGTGACGGCAACCGCTTCGAGCACTGCCTGTCGCACCACAACATCGACGACGGCTGGGATCTGTTCAACAAGGTCGAGGACGGCCCCAACGGCGCGGTCACCATCACTCACTCCATCGCCTTCAACAATGGTCAGACCCTCGACTCGGAGCGTACCGGCGGCAACATCGGCAACGGCTTCAAGCTCGGCGGTGAAGGGCTGCCGGTGGATCACCATGTCGAGCGCAACCTCTCCTTCGACAACGGCATGGACGGCTTTACCGACAACTTCAACGCCGGCGCCTTGACCATCGCCGACAACGTGGCCATCGACAACGACCGCTTCAACTTCATCGTTCGCCAGAGCCCTTACGGCGACCAGCTCGAGCCGGCGCACCTCTCCGGCAACGTCTCGCTGCATCTGGAAAGCCCCAGCCAGTACAGCGATAGCGTTCACGGCACCATTGACGACGACAACGTGTTCATCGGTGATGACGACAGCGGCTCGAACGCCGCACCTTACGACGAGGCGACCCTGGAGAAGATCCGGGCGCTGCTTCGCGAGTCTCCTGAAACCCTGGAAGAGCACCGTCGCCGGGCCCTGGCGCTGCAGCAGATCGTCTTCGCAGAGTGAACGAGAAACGAGGCCGGAGGGCAGCGTCCGCCTGACGGCTTCGACAGCACGTCGATGGTCATGTCTCAAGAACAAGAGCAACCCAATGAACATGTCGAACCGTAACCCCCTTGCCCTGGCCGGCTGCGTGCTGGCCCTGACAAGCTGCCTGCAGGTCAATGTCGCCATGGCCGAGCCACTCTCGCAACACGCGGTCTACCCCTTGTGGGACGGGCCGCCCGAAGGTACGCCCGCCGAACTCTCACCCACGATCAGCGAACGCTCTCGAAGCCTTTTCGCCCCCGACCGGGCGCTGACCGGCATCAACGAGCCCAGCCTCACGGCCTGGGTGCCCGAGCACCCCAACGGCGCCGCGATCATTATCGCGCCCGGCGGCTCCTATCGGCGCGTGGTGCTGGACAAGGAGGGCATCGAGATCGCCAGGGCGCTGGCGCCTCTGGGCGTGACCAGCTTCCTGCTGACCTATCGCCTGCCGGGCGAAGGCCACGAGAATCGCGCCGATGCGCCGCTGGCCGACGCCCAGCGGGCGGTGCGCCTCGTGCGTCGCCAGGCCGCCGAGTGGAACCTCGACCCCGACCGAATCGGGTTTCTGGGCTTTTCCGCCGCCGGCCATCTCGGCGCGTCACTTGCCACCGGGTACGACCGCGCCGCCTACACGCTGGATGACGCCGAACAGGCGGTTTCCGCGCGCCCCGACTTCGTGGCGCTGGTCTACCCGGTCGTCACCATGCAGGACGAGGCGGTCCATGCGGGCTCCCGCGAGGCGCTTCTGGGCGAGGCGCCTTCCGCGGAGCAAAAGCAGGCCCAGTCGCCGGAGGAGCACGTCGACTCACGCACCCCCGAGACGTTCATCGTTCACGCCGACGACGACCCGTCGGTCTCTTCGATGAACGCCATCGCCTTCTACAGCGCCCTGCACCAGGCGGGAGTGAAGGCCGAGCTTCACGTCTACCGCGATGGCGGCCACGGCTTCGGCATCGCCGGCGCGGGTGACCTGCCGGTGGCGGGCTGGCCCGACCTGCTGGCGAGCTGGCTCGAGAGGATCGATGTGCTGCCCGCGGCGCGTTCTGAAAGCGAGGAGCTACGATGAAACGCTCGATGAAACGCTTGTCGATTCCCGCCCTGCTGCTCGTCGCCGCACAGGCGGCGCTGGCCGACCCGCAAGGCGTCACCGATGACAATCTGCCGCTCTTTTACCAGGCGCTCAAGGAGCGCATGAGCTTCCCGCTCGCCTATGAAGGCGGCGATCCCGCCGTCTGGCGCGAGCAGACGCTTCCCCAGGTACGCGCTAGCATCCTGCCCTACACCGCCTCACGCCCTTTTGAAGCCGAGCTCATCGACGAGGTCGACCGGGGAAGCTACCTGGCGCGTCGCATCGCCTTCAACGTCAGCGACGAAAGCCGCGTGACGGCACTGCTGCTGGTGCCCAAGGGTGAAGGGCCGTTTCCGGCGGCGCTGATGCTTCACGATCACGGCTCGCGTTTCGATATCGGCAAGGAAAAATGGATCGCGCCCTGGTACGACGACCAGCGGCTGGAGTCGGCCAACGAATGGGCCGACCGGTTCTTCTCGGGCAGATTCCCGGGCGAGGAACTGGCCGAGCGCGGCTACGTCGTGCTGGCCACGGACGCGCTCGGCTGGGGGGATCGCGAAGGCAACGGCTACGAGGCGCAGCAGGCGCTGGCTGCCAACCTGTTCAACCTGGGCTCTTCGCTGGCGGGGCTGATCGCCCTCGAGGATACGCGCGCAGCGGCGTTTCTGGCAGAGCTTCCCGACACCGACCCGGGCAGGATAGCGGCGGTCGGCTTCTCGATGGG
>NZ_JAMZBC010000004.1 GCF_024158715.1 Halomonas sp. 707D7
GAAACCCGCTGGCGCGAGCAGTTCGCCTTCATGGGCGAGGCCGATGGCCCACGCTGGGCGCTGCCCGCCCTCGAGCGCTGCCTGTTGCGCAGTACCCGGGGCATCCACGGGGTGCGCGCCTTTCTGACCGATGCCCTGGGCGGTAAGCTGGGGCGCGGAGTGATCGGCTGCGATAGCTGGAGCTACGCTTACCTTGCGCACCTGGTGGGGCTCGAGAGCGTGCCCACGCTGACCCTTGCCGCCCTGGAGGGCGAGGCGCTGGCCGCCTACTTCACGCAGGCGGGCGAGAAAGGCGCGAGGCTTACCGTCTACAGCGCGCGCACCGGCCACCCGCTGGTGGGAGAGAGCCCTTCGACAGGCGCAAGCAGGCACGAGCTCCAGATCCTGGCGGCCCACTGCCGGGGTCAGCTGGGCGTGGCGTGGCACTACTGGCGCGAGCGGCTACGCGAGCCCGTCGCCGGCAGTGGCCATGACGGCGAGCTCTGGCTGCTCGATGCACTGTCCGAGGCGGCGCTTTCCAACGACACCGGTGACGTGGCGACCCTGGTACTGCATGCGCTGCTGTTGCATGGCGGACTGGACGACCGAGCGCTGGGCGAGGTGTTGCCCTACCCGCATCACGAGGCGCTCAATGCGCGCCTGGCGCTGACCCGGCGCGAGCTCGTCGTCGAGCACGATGGGCGCTGGCAGGTGGCGCCGCTGGCCTACGCCAGCGTCCGCGCGCTGCTGGTGTCGCGCAACTATCTGGTCGATCCGCTGTGAACGCCGCCGCGAAGGAGCCCTAACCGCATGGAAGAGCCCAACCGCTACGCTCGGCTATTCAACGATATCGACGCCGCGACGGTGGCCACCGTCGCCCTGATTCTGGTGGCGACGATCCTGCTGATCGTGGTCAGCCAGCGCGGGCTCAACTGGCTGGCCAACCGGCTGCACGGCCAGCTGCGCTTTCGCGTCTTCGCCCTGGTGCCGCTGTCGAGGCTCATGCTCCTGATCGCCGCCATCGTGATCATCGTGCCCATGATCATCGACCCGTCGCTGCGCAACATGGTGACGCTGTTCGGCGCCATTGGCCTTGCCGTCGGGTTCGCGCTCAAGGACTACGTCAGCAGCCTGATCGCCGGGGTGGTCTCGGCGGTGGAGCTGCCCTATCGCCCCGGGGACTGGGTGCAGATCGAGGATACCTACGGCGAGGTGAAGCACGTCGGCATGCGCACGGTGCAGATCCAGACGCCGGACGACGACCTCGTCGCCATGCCGCACCTGAAGCTCTGGGATACGCCGGTCTTCAATGCCAACGATGGCGGGCCGTCGCTGCAGTGCGTGGCGAGTTTCTACCTGGCGGTGGAGGCGGAGGCGGGCTGGGTGCGCCAGGCGCTCAAGGACGTGGCGCTGACCAGCGCCTACCTGAAGTTCGATGCGCCGATCGTCATCGTCGCCGAGGAGAAACCCTGGGGCACGCACTACCGCATTCGCGCCTATCCGGTCGACCCGCGCCAGCAGTTTCTGTTCGTCACCGACCTGACCGTGCGCGGAAAGCGGGTGCTGGGCGAGGTCGGGGTGAGAGCCGCGCTGCTGCCGCCGGACACCGCGCTCGATGCCGGCGGCGAAACGAGCAGGCCGCGTGGTTAGGCGTCTTGCTCCGGGAGCTCGGCGCTGTGGAAGACGTTCTGCACGTCGTCGAGGTCGTTGAGCATGTCGAGCAGTTTCTCGAACACCACGACGTCGTCGCCTTCGATGGGTGTCACGGTCTGGGGCAGGAACTGGATCTCGTCGACCTCGAAGTCGAGCTCGCCGAAGGCGTCGATCAGCGCCTGCTTGGCCTTGGCGTAGTCGGTGTGCGGGGCGAAGACGGTGATGCGCGCCTCTTCCTGCTCGATGTCGGTGACGTCGACGTCGGCTTCCATCAGCGCCTCGAGCACCGCTTCCTCGTCCTGGCCCTTGAAGGCGAAGATCGCGCAGTGGTCGAACATGTGGCTCACGCTTCCGGGCGTGCCGATCTTGCTCTTGGTCTTGGTGAAGCAGCCGCGCACGTCGCCGAAGGTGCGGTTGGGGTTGTCGGTCAGACACTCGACGATGACCATCGCGTTGCCCGGACCGAAACCTTCGTAGCGGGCGGTGGAGAAGTCCTCGCCGCCGGCGCCGGACGCCTTGTCCAGGGCCTTGTCGATCACGTGCGAGGGCACCTGATCCTTCTTGGCGCGCTCGATCAAACCGCGCAGCGCCAGGTTGCCGTTGGGGTCGGTGCCGCCGGACTTGGCGGTCACGTAGATCTCGCGCCCGTACTTGCTGTACACCTTGGTCTTGGCCGCGGCCGTCTTGGCCATCGATTCCTTGCGGTTCTGAAACGCCCTACCCATGTCAACGTCCTTTCGTTACCTGAAGCCGCCTGAACGCCAGGCGCCGTGTTCACAAAAAAGGAAAAATTCTACCCAACAGCGTACCATGCTAACAGCGTTATTTAAGGGGGCGGGTGACGCGGCGCTCGCCGCGTGTCGCCCTGCAAACAAGACCGGAAAGGAAGCACCGATGCCGCTGTCACTCTGGCTGTCGCTGGCCGCCATCTGCGCCGTGGGGGCGATGTCACCAGGCCCGAGCCTTGCGCTCATTCTGCGCCATACCCTGGGCGGCGGGCGCCGGAACGGCGTGACCGCCGCGCTGACCCATGCCCTCGGCGTCGGCCTCTACGCGCTCTTGACGGTGCTGGGCCTGGGCGCCTTGATCGCACGTCATCCAGAGCTCTTTCAGTGGGTGACGTGGCTGGGGGCCGGCTATCTTGCGTGGCTCGGCATCAAGGCGCTGCGGGCGGGCAAGGCAGGGGTGCTGTCGCCGGGCCACGCGGCGACCACCCAGGGCCAGGCGGCGAAAGAGGGGCTTCTGGTGGCGCTGGTCAACCCCAAGCTCATCCTGTTCTTCGTGGCGCTGTTGAGCCAGTTCGTCAGCCCCGAGATGGGGCTTGCCGCCAAGCTGATCATCGTGATGACCGCGGTGGTGATCGACGGCGGCTGGTACATGATCGTGGCGCTGGGACTTTCGCACTCGTCAGTGCTGCCCTGGCTTCAGCGCCACTCCCACTGGATCAATCGCATCACCGGCGTACTGCTCCTGCTGCTGGCGCTGCGCGTGGTGGCGGGCCCCTTGATCCAGGGGTGAGGCATTACCATCACGCTCCTCCGGTTTTTTCATCTGCGTCGTCAAGGGCTTTACCATGACCATATTCGAGCAGGATTGCCGTACCCACCTGAACGAGCCGTTCAACCTGCGCGCGCTGAAAGGGCAGGTGCTGCTGGTGGTCAACGTGGCCAGCCAGTGCGGTTTCACGCCTCAGCTCGAGGAGCTCGAGAAGCTCTACTCGCGCTACCGGGACCGCGGCTTCACCGTGCTGGGCTTTCCCTGCAACCAGTTCGGCCGCCAATCGCCGGAGAGCGCCGAGGCGTTCTGCCGCTTCGGCGAGCAGCGTTTCGGGGTGCACTTTCCGCTGATGGAGAAGGTCAAGGTCAACGGGCCCGACGCACACCCGCTGTTCGTCACCTTGAAGCAGCAGGCGCCAGGGCTTCTGGGCACCCGAGCGATCAAGTGGAACTTCACCAAGTTCCTGATCGGGCGTGACGGCCGGGTGATTGCGCGTTTTGGCCCCAAGGAGCGCGGCGTGGCGCTCAGGCGGGCGCTGGAAGCCGCTCTCGACGAAGACTCTACGCGCTAGAGCTCGCCTCGGTGGACCATCAGCCGGTTCATCAGCGCCGCCCAGCGGTGGCGCACCATCATGGTGGTCAAGCCGGAGAACAGCGCCCAGCTCTTGCGCCGCCATCCCTTCAGGCGCAGGTTGTGGGAAACCAGCTGCTGCATCAGCTGACGGTCGTTGAAGGCGCGCCATTCGCTGGCGATCGACAGCTGGTGGCGCGCCATCACCGGCGCAAGCTCCAGGCGAAACAGCCATTCGAGCTCCTTGAGCGTCAGGCCGTGCTCCTCGATCACCTCGATCATGTGCGCGAAATCGCGCTCGCCGGGCTCGCGGTCGAGCCATAGCGGCGCGAGCGCAAGCCACAGATCGCCTCGTTCGTCCACTAACTGCTGTGCGTTCATCTGGCCGTCTTCACGTTGGTGGGCCCCGCGACGCGCGCCGGGCAGTGTCCGCGTATCCTGACGCGAAAGCCCGGCGAGCTCAAGAGCGGACAGCGCTGCCCGAGACGGATAGAATAGGCGCCAGCGCCACGGGCCTGCCCGACGGTGAACGTCTTTTTCTCGACAAGGAGAGCCTTCGTGATCATCAAACCCAAAGTACGCGGTTTCATCTGCACCACCACGCACCCGAAAGGCTGCGAGCAGAACGTGCGCGAGCAGATCGAAGCGACCCGGGCCCGCGGCTTGGACAAGAGCCAGGGCCCCAGGAAGGTGCTGGTGATCGGCGCCTCCAGCGGTTACGGGCTGGCCGCGCGCATCACCGCGGCCTTCGGCTATGGCGCCGATACTCTGGGCGTGTTCTTCGAGAAGCCCGGTAGCGAGAAGAAACCCGGCACCGCCGGCTGGTACAACAGCGCGGCCTTCGACAAGTTCGCAAAGCAGGAAGGCCTCTACAGCAAGTCGATCAACGGCGACGCCTTCTCTCACGAGGCGCGTGAAAAAGCCATCGAGCTGATCAAGCAGGACATGGGCGAGGTGGATCTGGTGGTCTACTCGCTTGCCTCACCCGTGCGCAAGCTGCCGGACACCGGCGAGCTCAAGCGCTCGAGCCTGAAGCCGATCGGCGAGACCTACCGCGCCACCGCGATCGACACCAACAAGGACACCATCATCGAGGCCGAGGTCGAGCCCGCCACGCAAGCCGAGATCGACGATACCATCACCGTGATGGGCGGCGAGGACTGGGAACTGTGGATGAAAGCGCTGGGTGACGCCGGGGTGCTGGCCAAGGGCGCCAGAAGCGTGGCGTTCAGCTACATCGGCACCGAGATCACCTGGCCGATCTACTGGCACGGGGCGCTGGGCAAGGCCAAGGAAGATCTGGACCGCGCCGCGGCGGCCATCGACGAGACCCTCAAGGCCAGCGGCGGTGGCGCCAACGTGGCGGTGCTCAAGTCCGTGGTCACCCAGGCGAGCGCCGCCATTCCGGTCATGCCGCTCTACATCGCCATGGTGTATCGCATCATGAAGGAGCAGAACGTCCACGAAGGCACCATCGACCAGCTCAACCGCCTGTTCGGCGAGCGTCTCTACGCCGAGAGCGAAAGCGCCCGCCAGCTCGACGACAAGGGACGCTTTCGCCTGGACGACTGGGAGCTTCGCGACGATATTCAAAAGGCGTGTCAGGATCTGTGGCCGGCGGTCACCAGCGAGAACCTGTTCGAGATCACCGACTACGCGGGCTACAAGCACGAGTTCCTGAAACTGTTCGGCTTCGAGCGCGACGACGTCGACTACGACGCCGACGTCGACCCGGACGTCGACTTCGACGTGGTGACGCTCTAGCCACCCCGCCCGCCCTTCAGGCGGGCGCTCGGCTGGAGCGCCCGCCTGGAGGCAAGCACATGGATACCCGAGAAAGCACCACGCCGGACGAGAAGAGAGAGCACGTTCTCGACCAGCGCCTGCCCGAACGCAAGACTCCCGTTCCTCCCCATCTAGAGCCCGAAGCCCGGCGCGCCCCGCGTGGCTGGCACCGATTGCCCCTGATCGCCGTGGCGTTGGTGGGCGTCATCCTGGTCGTGGTCGTCGCAGCGGCATTCTTGCGCGGCCCTTGAATGTTGCCTGCTTTTCGACGCGTTTCGCCGCGCCTGGCCTTTAGATGGGGCCTGCGCGAAATTTATTGCGTAACCCGGGGCGGCTCAACTAGCTTCAATAGGGTAGATCAACCCGAGGAGACACCCCATGAAACGGACTACATTGGCGGTTGCGATCGCTGCGATCTGTGGCGGCATGTCGATCAATGCGTTGGCCCAGACGTCGCAGGAGGGTGACGAAACGACCGGCGGCAGTTCCACCGAGCAGCAGGAGACCTCGGGCGCCGGCGCCCAGGGGGCTCAAGGCGCGCAGAGCGCGCAAAGCACCGAAGATGAGGACACTCAGGACGGCATGCAGGAAGAGAGTGCCGATACCAATAGCGCCGACACCGACAGCGCCAACGTCGATAGCTCCGACACCGACAGCGCAGGACAGATGGACGGCGACCAGGGCACGAATTCCGACGATACGGCCACCAGCGACGCCGTACCGGCGGAAGAAACGATGGATGACGATACCTCCACCGGCGACGCCACGGGCGACGAGGCCTCGAGCAGCAGTGAAAGTCAGGGCCAGATGGATGCCCAGCAGGGCATGAATTCCGACGATGCGACCGGCGAGGAAGCCCTTCCCGACGACGATACCATGACCAGCGGTGCCGACGAGACCGGCAACAGCGATGGTCAGATGGGGCAGGGCAACGATGGGCGCGGCACGAACGCTCTGGAAGACCCGGACAACCGCGAGCCCGATGAACGCCTGGCCGACAACGATACCCAGGGCGGGCTGATGTCGCTCACGATCAGCGATGTCGAAGGCATGACTGTGGTCAACCTGGAAGGCGAAGAGATCGGCGACGTCGACAACGTGGTCGAGCACAACGACTCCGGCGATCTGTACGCGGTCGTCTCCGTGGGCGGCTTCTGGGGTTTCGGCGCCACGGACCTGGCGCTGCCGCTGCAGGAAATGATGCTCGAGGAGGACCAACTGGTCATGCAGACGCCCTACGGCAGCGACGAGATAGAGTCCGCCGCCGAGGAGTACAACGAGGACGACTACAGCTCGATCGACGGCTCGATGCAGGTGGGCGAAGTCGCCGATCACCCCGACCGCAGCCAGTAGATCGCTCGTCGCGCCCCGGGCAGGGCGTTTTCCTGCCCGGGGCGCGTACGCGTCTGCGCTTTAGCAGTTGCCTTCGGCGCTGATTCACGCCGCGTTATTGGTTAAGATGATTCATCGTCTTCAACCGGTCGTTCTACATGGCGTCAGAGGTAACCCGTTTTGCCCGCCCGCCCGCCACCCAGCGTATCGGCGTGCTGCTGCTGCCAGGCTTTTCACTGCTGACCCAGGCAAGCTGCGTCGAGCCGCTTCTGATCGCCAACCAATTGAGCGGGTGCAGCCTCTATCAGGTCTCGACGCTGAGTCTCGACGCCGAGCCGGTGCGCAGCGCCGCCCAGCTCGCCTGCATTGCCGACCACGCGCTCGATGACGCGCCAGCCCTGCTCGATACCCTGCTGGTCATCGCCCCTTCGCCGCTGCCATACCCACTGCCGGCCAGGCTTCTCGAATGGCTGCGGCAGCACCATGCAAGAACGCTGGGAGGGCTCGACGGCGGCGGCGAGGTGCTGGCGCGCTGCGGGCTGCTCGAAGGGTACCGGGCGGCGCTGCCCTGGCCGCGTGTCAGCGCCGTTTCCCAAGGCTACCCTACGGTGGTCATCACCCAGACGCTGTTCGAGATCGATCGCAACCGCATGAGCTGTGCCGGCGGCACCGCCGCCCTCGACATGATGCTGACCCTGATCGCCCGCGATGCGGGGGCGGAGCTTGCAGCGCGGGTGTCCGAGCATTTCGCCTGCGAGCGCATTCGCCTGGCCGACGAGCCCCAGCACGTGCCGCTGCGAAGCCGGCTCGGCCACGCGCCCCAGAGCCTGGTGGAGGCGGTGACGCTGATGGAGGCCAACATCGAGGAGCCGCTCTCGACCCTGGAGCTCGCCGAGCATCTCGGCGTCTCGCGACGCCAGCTCGAGCGGCTGTTCAAGAAGTACCTGCAGGCCGTGCCCAGCCGCTACTACCTCGACCTGCGCCTGAAGGAAGCGCGCAAGCGCCTGCGCGAAAGCGATCAGGCGATCGGCGAGATCGCCCTGGCCGTCGGGTTCTCCTCCGGCGCCCACTTCTCGACCGCCTACCGCAACCATTTCGGCCTCACCCCGCGCGAGGAGCGCCTGGTCGTGTAAGCCAGGTCTGCAAGGCCTGCGCGGGCTTTTAATGTCGCTGCCGCCAAGCGGCCGCTTTACGTAACTTCCCGTCCCAAACGTGAAAGTGTTGCGCGTGCCAAGCTGCGTATACTGGAGCTCCTTACACGCCATGATTGGAGATTGTCCATGAGCCCCACGCCCAGCCGTCAGGATTTCGATACCTACATGACGCCCAACTACGCGCCCCAGAAGGTGGTTCCGGTGCGCGGGGAAGGCAGCCGGCTGTGGGACCAGGAAGGGCGCGAATACATCGACCTGGCCGGCGGCATCGCGGTGAACTCGCTGGGTCACTGCCACCCGGCGCTGGTCGGCGCGCTCAAGGAGCAGGGCGAGAAGCTCTGGCACCTCTCCAACATCTACACCAACGAGCCGGCGCTCATGCTCGCCAAGAAGCTGGTCGACGCCACCTTCGCCGACAAGGTGTACCTGTGCTCCTCCGGCGGCGAGGCCAACGAGGCCGCGCTCAAGCTCGCCCGGCGCTACGCCGTCGACCACGTCGGCGAGCACAAGGACAAGATCATCTCCTTTAGCCAATCCTTTCACGGTCGCACGCTGTTCACCGTGAGCGTCGGCGGCCAGCCCAAGTATTCCCAAGGCTTCGGGCCGATTCCCGGCGGCATCCTGCACGCCGAGTTCAATGATCTCGAGAGCGTGCGTGCGCTGATGGGTGACGACACCTGCGCGGTGATGGTCGAGCCGATGCAGGGCGAGGGCGGCATCATTCCCGCTACCCAGGAATTTCTCGAGGGGCTGCGCGCACTGTGCGACGAGCACCAGGCCCTGCTCATCTTCGACGAGGTGCAGACCGGGGTAGGCCGCAGCGGCAAGCTCTACGCCTACCAGCACTACGGGGTGACGCCGGACATCCTGACCAGCGCCAAGTCGCTGGGCGGCGGTTTCCCGATCGGCGCGATGCTGACTACCGACAAGATCGGCGCCTCGCTCGGTTTCGGCACCCACGGCTCCACCTACGGCGGCAACCCGCTGGGCTCGGCGGTGGCGCTGGCAGCGCTGAACGTGATCGACACCCCCGAGGTGCTCGGCGGCGTCGAGGCGCGCCACCGGCTATTTCGACAGCACCTCGAGGCGATCAACGAAAAACACGGCGTGTTCAAGGAGATTCGCGGCATGGGCCTGCTGATCGGCGCGCAGATGAGCGACGCCTTCGAAGGCCGCGCCAAGGACATCCTGCCGCTGGCCATCGACGAGGGCCTGATGGCGCTGATCGCCGGGCCCAACGTGCTGCGCCTGGCGCCGTCGCTGGTGATTCCCGAGGCGGACATCGAGGAGGCCATGGTGCGCCTCGAGCGGGCGATCGAACGCCTCGTTCGCCCTTCATGAGCACGGCTGCACCGACGGCGGGGAGGCTCGACATGCTGGTAGTTCGACCGGTGGCGATGACGGATCTCGACGCGTTGACGCTGCTCGCCGAAAACGCCGTGCCGAGGCTGACCAACCTGCCGGCCGACCGTGAGCGGCTCGAGGAGCGCATCGCGCGCTCTCTCGACTCCTTCGAGCGCCAGGCGGAGTTTCCCGGCGACGAGCAGTACATGTTCGTGCTCGAGAACACCGCCGCCGAGCGCGATGCGGATCGGGTGCTGGGCACTGCCACCATTCGCGCCCAGGCAGGCGCGTCGGACGCCTACTACACCTATCGCCAGGAGACGCTGATCCACGCCTCCCAGCAGCTCAACGTGCGCCGCGAGGTGCAGACCCTGGCGCTCTCCCACGAGGTGTCCGACGCCACGCTCCTGTGCGCGTTCTCCCTCGACCCACGCTACAAGGGCACCAGCGCCGAGAGCCTGCTGCGCCGGGCGCGCCTGATGTTCATCGCCCAGTACCCGGAGCGCTTCTCGAACATCCTGGCGGTGGCGTTTCCAGGCTACCTGGACAGCCGCCAGCAGTCGCCGTTCTGGGAGAGCGTGGGCAGCCACTTCTTCGCGCGCGGTTTCCAGGAGATCAACCACATCGCCGGGCTGCGCTCGAAAAGCTTCATCGCCGAGGTGATGCCGCAGTTTCCGCTCTACCTGCCGCTCTTGACGCCCCAGGCGCGCGCCGCGATCGGCCGCGAGCACCCGGCCCACGAAGGCCCGCTCCAGGAGATGCTGGCGGAGGGCTTCGCGCGTTCGCGCCATGTCGACATCTTCGATGCCGGGCCCATCGTCAAGGCCGAGCGTGAACGGCTCGAGACCTTTCGCCAGGCGAGCTGGCACCCGGTGCGCATTCGCCCGGAACACACCCTGCCGGACGCCGAGCCTGCCCTGATCGCCAACCAGTCAGAGGCGTTTCGCTGCCTGGTGGCCCGCTACGCGCTGTCGCCCACCGGCCAGCTGATGCTGAGTCCAGAGCACGCCGAAAGGCTCAAGGTGGAGGAGGGCCGTGCGGTACTGGCCGCGCCGTTGTCCCTGCCCAGCGCCCAGGACGTTCTCGACGAGGGAGAAATGTAATGGAGGGAGAGATGTAATGCGCATTCGACCCATTGCCCGTGACGATATCGAGGGTCTGCAGGCGCTCTCCCAGCAGGCCGGCGTGGGGTTCACGTCGCTTCCGGACAACCGCGAGTTCCTGGCCGGCAAGATCGAGGCCGCCGCGCGGGCTTTCGAGGAGCGCACGCCGGTGGACGACCGGCTCTACTTCTTCGTGCTCGAGGACGAGACCACCGGCGAGCTTGCCGGCTGCAGCGCCATCGTTGGCCAAGTGGGCCGCGAGGTGCCGTTCTACCACTACCGGCTGGGCACGCTCGCCCACTCCTCGGTCCAGCTCGATCTGCATCGCACCATCGACACGCTGTTTCTGAGCTCGGATCACACCGGCGACGCCGAGGTGTGCTCGCTATTCTTGCGCCCGGAGTATCGCGGCGAGGCGAACAGGCATCTGCGCAGCGGCGCGCTGCTCTCGAAGGCGCGCTGGCTGTTCATCGCCCAGTTTCGCGATCGTTTCCCGGCCAAGGTGCTCGCCGAGATGCGCGGCGTCTTCGATGAGCACAACCGCAGCCCGTTCTGGGATAGCCTCGGCAAGCACTTCTTTCCCATGGACTTCGATGAGGCCGACCGGCTCACGGGCCTGGGGCAGAAGAGCTTCATCGGCGAGCTGATGCCGAAGTTTCCGATCTATACCACCTTCATGTCGCCAGAGGCGCGCGCCTGCATCGGCCAGGTGCATCGCCACACCCGCCCGGCGCTCGAGATGCTCAAGAAGGAGGGGCTTCGCTGGGAGGGCTACATCGACATCTTCGACGGCGGCCCCACCGTCGAGGCCTACATCGACGACGTGCGCGCGGTGCGCACTTCCCGCGTCCATCCGGTCGAGATATCCAAGGAGGCGCCGGTCCAGAGCGTCAGCCGCTGGCTGGCGGCGAGCACGCGGATGAACGCCTTCCGGGCCGCCTGGATCGGGCGTGGCCCCGGCGAAGACGGCACCCTCGTGCTCAGCGAGGAGGAAGCCCGCCGGCTGGAGGTGAGCGCCGGCGATACGCTCAGACTACTCGACACCCAGGAGACGTCATGACCTCACTTTCCTCGAGCGCCAGGGCGCAGTTGCTGATCGACGGGCGCTGGATCGACGGCGACGGCGAACGCTTCACCAAGTTTGATCCGGTCGGTGGCCAGACGCTCTGGCAGGGCGGCGGCGCCAGCCCCGCTCAGGTCGGTGAGGCCGTTGCGGCAGCGCGCGGCGCGTTCGCTACCTGGGCGCGCACCCCCTTCGATGAGCGCCGGGCACTGACCGAGCGCTTCGCCGAGGTGCTCAAGCAAAGAAGCGAGGAGCTCGCCCGGGCGATCGCGTTCGAGACCGGCAAGCCGCTGTGGGAAGCGCGCACCGAAGCCGGCGCCATGGTCGGCAAGGTGGCGCTTTCCGCCAAGGCGTACCTGGAGCGCACCGGCGAGCGCGAGAAGGCGGTGGGCAGCGCAAGCGCCGTGCTGCGCCATCGCCCCCACGGCGTGATGGCGGTGTTCGGCCCCTACAACTTTCCCGGCCACCTGCCCAACGGCCACATCGTACCGGCGCTGTTGGCGGGCAACACCGTGGTGTTCAAACCCAGCGACCAGACGCCCCTGACGGCGGACCTGACGCTTCAGTGCTGGGAAGAAGCGGGCCTGCCCGCCGCGGTGATCAACCTGGTGCAGGGCGGTATCGAGACCGGCCAAGCCTTGGCCGGGGATGCTCGCATCGACGGGCTGCTGTTCACCGGCAGCGCCCAGGTCGGCGGGCTCTTGCACCGCCAGTTCGCCGGCCAGCTCGACAAGATCCTGGCGCTGGAGCTTGGCGGCAACAACCCCTTGGTGGTCAAGGACGTGCAGGATGAGCGCGCTGCGGTATTGACCATCCTGCAGTCCGCGTTTCTCTCCGGCGGGCAGCGCTGCACCTGCGCCCGGCGGCTGCTGGTGCCGAAGGGCGAGGCGGGCGACCGGCTGATCGAAGCGCTTTCCCGGGCCATCGCGCAGCTTCGCGTGGCCGGGCCCTTCGAGGAAGAGCCGGCGCCGTTCTATGGCGGGCTCGTAAGCTCCGCCGCCGCCGACGGGCTCTTGAAGGCTCAGGCGGCGCTCGAAGCGCTGGGGGGCCGGGTGATCAATCGCATGCAGCGCCTCGAGGAGAACACCAGCCTGTTGAGCCCGGCGCTGATCGACGTGACCGGCCTGGACGTTCCGGACGAGGAGTACTTCGGTCCGCTGCTCAAGGTTCATCGCTTCGATGACTGGGACGAGGCGATCGAACTTGCCAACGCTACCCGCTACGGGCTTTCCGCCGGGCTGATCGGCGGCGAGCGCGCCGACTGGGACGATTTTCTGCTGCGCATTCGCGCCGGCATCGTCAACTGGAACCGCCAGACCACCGGCGCTTCGGGGGATGCGCCCTTCGGCGGCGTGGGGGACAGCGGCAATCATCGGCCAAGTGCTTTCTACGCGGCGGACTACTGCGCCTTCCCGGTCGCTTCGATGGAGGCCGAGTCGCTGGAGCTGCCCGAGAACCTGCCGCCCGGCATCACGCTGTGAGGAGCCCCATGCAGGACATTCGCGAAGTCAATTTCGACGGGCTGGTCGGCCCGACCCACAACTACGCGGGGCTGGCCGCGGGCAACCTGGCCTCCCAGCGCCACGAAGGGCTCACCGCCAACCCAAGGCAAGGAGCGCTTCAGGGCCTTGCCAAGATGAAGGCGCTGATGGAGGCGGGATATGCCCAGGGCGTACTGCCGCCCCAGCAGCGCCCGGACATCGGCGCACTACGCGCGCTGGGCTTTGCCGGCACCGACGGTGAGGTGCTGGCGCGCGCGGCGGTCGAGGCCCCCCAGCTTCTGCGCGCGGTCTGCTCGGCCTCCTCCATGTGGACCGCCAACGCCGCCACGGTGACCCCGAGCGTGGACGCGCCGGATCATCGAGCGCACTTCACCCCGGCCAACCTGCAGTCGAGCTTTCACCGTTTTCTGGAGCCGGAGACGACCGGGCGAGTGCTGCAGGCGATCTTTCGCGACGAGCGCCACTTCGCCCACCATCCGACCCTGCCGGCCACCCCGGCGTTTGCCGACGAGGGCGCGGCGAACCACACCAGGCTCTGCGCCGAGCACGACGAGCTCGGCGTTCATCTGTTCGTCTACGGCCGAAAGGCCTTCGGCGACGGGCGCGAGCCTTCACGCTACCCGGCGCGCCAGACGCTGGAGGCCAGCCAGGCCGTCGCCCGCCAGCACGGCCTCGTCGATGCGCAGTGCGTGTTCGCCCAGCAGCACCCGGAGGCGATCGACGCCGGGGTCTTTCACAACGATGTGATCGCCGTCGGCAACGGCCCGGTGCTGCTCTACCACGAAAGGGCCTTTCTCGACGAGGAGGGCACCCTGGAGGCGCTGCGCGCCCGAATGGCGACGCCCCTGATCCCGGTGCGCGTGCCGGTGGAAGCGATGAGCCTCGAGGACGCCGTCGGTTCGTACCTGTTCAACTCGCAGCTTCTGACCAACCCGGACGGCAGCATGACGCTGGTGGTGCCCGGCGAGTGCCAGGAGAACGAGGCGGTCTGGCGGGTGATTCAGGATCTGATTCTCGCCGGTTACAACCCGATTTCCGAGGTGATCGTCAAGGACGTCAAGCAGAGCATGCAAAATGGCGGCGGCCCCGCCTGCCTGCGCCTGCGCGTGGCGCTCTCCCAAGCCGAGCGCGACGCCCTCGGTGGTCGCGTGCTGCTCACGTCTGCGCTATATGAAGATCTCACCGCCTGGGTCGAGCGCCATTACCGCGACCAGCTGGCCCCGCAGGACCTCGCCGACCCCGAGCTCGCGCGAGAGTCGCTCACGGCACTCGACGAGCTGACCGGGTTGCTCGACATTGGCTCGGTGTATCCGTTTCAGTTGGGGTAGCGGGTAAGGCTCGGACGCTATTCGGCCAAGGGCGCGCCGATACAGCGTTCGAAGATGTTCGCCAGCGGCTGATAATGGCAGTAGTAGCTGGCGATATTGGCTTCTATCCACTCGTCGCGTTGAAGCGTTTGCCAGGAAATCTGGTAGCCGCAGTTAATGATCAGGTGTTCGAACAACAGTCGCTGAGCGCGTCCATTACCTTCACGAAAGGGGTGGATGACGTTCAGGTCGCCGTAGAGCTCTGCGCAGGCGTGGACAAGATCGGTCCTTTCGAGCTCGACGAAATGATTCTGCCTGGCTAGATAAGCGAAGAGCTTTTCCGCTTCGGGTACGATGCGGTGCACGTTGCAAAATCGCGTATCCCCCTTGGCAATATCGATCATGCGCAGCTCGCCTGCCCAGTCGTACAGGTCGCCGAATAGCTCACGGTGAAGGTGCTTCAGGTAGGCAAGATCAAAAGGCGGGGAGGCAAATTCGATGCTGTCGGCATTGATCAGTGAAAGTTCGCGTTCGGCCTCTTCAAGCTCATCGGGGTCGGTAATGCCGAGTAGGTTACGCAATACGGCCGTGTCGGGATAGCAGTAAGGATCCTGGCCGGTGCCGTACTTGTCCATCAGCGCGGTTTATTCTTGGTGTACTTCGACAGTATTTCTGTCTTGTTCGCTTTTGGAGCCCGGACATCGACCGATATGCCTTCGAGTGCCATGCTGGCTTGGTAGTTCGAGCGGCGTGCCTTGGCATGGTAGCGACGTTTGGTTTCAAGCGTGACGTTGTTCATGCTCCCTCCTTTTACTCTGATCCAGTATAACGCAATGGTGAGCAACCCTCATCCGACGGACGCAAAGGAGAGCGCCTTGAGAAGGACTCGAGCGTCGATTCAGCCCACTCGCGATCGCGCATTCGCCTCCGCGCTCATCCAGCGCAACATGGGCGGCTACTACCAGACCCTTGGCCTGCACTGGGACGAAACACTGTTCGCGCGCCAGTGGCGTACCATGGAGAGCTACCAAATCGTGCTCGAGGGGCGGTCGGTAGGACTCTTGTGCCTCGATCCGACGCCTTTGGCATGTTACCTCCGCGAGCTGCAGATCGCGCCAGGGTGGCAGCGCCGGGGAGTGGGGAGGGCGGCGGTCAACTTCGCCGCGTCACGCGCTCGCAAGGCGGGCAGTGCCGCCTTGCGCCTGCGGGTGTTCTGCATCAACCCGGCGGTGGCCTTCTACGCGCGCCTGGGGTTTGAGATCGTCGATACCGCCGACGGCACCCACTACATGGAACGGCGGCTTTAAGGCGTCTGGCGGCCGGCAGCGCGCACCTTGCCGAGATTGAGCAGCGCGATGCCCCCACCGATCAGTACCGCGCCCAGCAGCAGCCCGTCGGGGGTGCTTTCGCCCTGAACGAAGATCGCCACCGGCACACCGAACAGCGCCCCCACCGAGCCCAGCAGGCTCAAGAGCACCGGGCCGCTGCTTTTCTGCAGCAAAAAGAGCAGCAGGAACTGGCCGGCGAAGGCCATTGCCTGGAGGGCGATCAGCAGCGCCGTGTTCCACCCCAAGGCCGGTATGCGCAGCGAAAAGCCCGGCAACACAGCGACGCCCAGCAGCAGTATCACCGCCGCCACCAGCATGCCCGGTGCCAGCGCCTCGCTTGCCACGCCCGGAGGCCAGCGCAAGGTGCGGTAGAGATTGCCGATGGCGAGCAGCACCGGGCCGAGCAGCGCGATCAGCACCCAGTGAACATCGACCTCTGGAGCGGCGAGCTTGTGGGCAGCGAGTGTCACGGCCCCCGTCAGCGCCGAGGCCACCCCGAGGGCACGAACTATCTGGAAACGTTCCATCTTCAGTAGCAGCGCGCCGAGATAGGTCAAAAGCGGCGGCAGCGTGATCACCAGTGCCACGAACCCGGCGCCGATATGCGCGACGGCGGAGAAGAACACCAGGTTGGAGCCCGCCACGCCCACCAGCGCCGAGACGCCGTAATACTCGAGGGTACGCGCGTTGACCGGCGGCAGCCTGCCCTTGGCCCCGGCCAGTGCCAGCAGCAGCGTCGCCGCCCCGCACAGCGACCAGAACAGAAACGCCAGCGGCGAGAGGCCGAATTCGCCGGCGAGTTTGGCGAGGTTGGTCGAAAGCCCCAGCAGCGCCCCGCCGGCCAGCAGGTAGCCAAGCGAGACAAGCCGCGCGCGGCGTGACGAGACGGAAGAAGTGGAATCGGTACTAGGCATTGTGCGGCTCTGGTCATTTATCTTGATATCAAGGTATTCGACTGATTGTCTTGACGTCAAGATAAAAAGTCGTAAGCTTCGAGCCATGGACCATGTCGATAGAATACTCGCTCAATGGCAGCGCCAGCGCCCGGACCTGGACGTCGCACCGATGGGCACGCTTGGCCGCCTCAAGCGGCTCAACCAGGTGCTGACCCGCGCCATGGAGAAGACCTGGGCGCCATTCGGGCTGAACGAGTCGAGCTTCGACGTGCTCGCCACGCTCAGGCGCGAAGGGCCGCCCTTTGCGCTTTCGCCAAGTGCTCTGATGGCCTCCACCCTGGTCACGTCCGGCACCATGACGCACCGGCTCCAGCAGCTCGAAAAAGCGGGGCTCATCGAGCGTATCAAGAATCCCGAGGACGGCCGCGGCTTTCTGATTTCGCTCTCGGAGAAGGGGTTTGCGCTGATCGACGAGGCCGTGGGCGCTCATGTCGACATGCAGCACGCGCTGGTCGGGGGGCTGACTGACACGCAGCGCGACGAGCTCGATGCGCTGCTCAAACAGATGCTGGAAAGTCTTGATCAGCGTATCCAGGAACACGAGAGGTAACGCGCGATGGCGCTGTTGTTGAAATGTCTGCTTGGCGCGCTGGCGGTGCTTTTGATTGCGCTGTTGTCCCGTACCAAAAGCTTCTTTATTGCAGGCCTGGTGCCGCTGTTCCCCACCTTTGCGCTGATTGCCCACTACATCGTCGGTAGTGAGCGCGGCATGGCGGATCTGCGCACCACTGCCCTGTTCGGGCTCTGCTCGCTGATTCCCTACGCGGCGTACCTCGCCGCCATCTACTACGCCAGCTACCGTTTCAGCCTGGCTGGCACGCTCACCACCGCTACCCTGGTCTGGCTGCTCTTTGCGCTGCTTTTGCTCTGGGGCTGGACGCGCGTCTATCCCGGCTGAGCGGCGCGGCAATGAGCAGGGCGTGCTAGCCGCTCAGGGCCGGACTTCTTGGGTGAAAAGCCCCCATTCCAGCGCGTCCCGCAGCGAAGCGTTCAGCATCGGGCCGTGGCCGAGGCCCGGGAACTCGCGGTAGCTTGCCTGCAGGTTCGCCATCTCTGCCAGGCGTTCGGCGAGGCGGGGAGGCGCATCTGCCGGTACGCTAGTGATGCGCGCCAGGTGGGCCTGCACGCGCGGGTCGTTCAGGTCGCGATGGCGGTGGTCGCGGGCGCGCTCGGCACCGCCCAGGGTGATGCGCACGCGCGTGGGTTGCGACACTCCCTTGGCCAGAAAGACGCGTTCGGGCGCGTCGAGCAGCGCGCCTTCGTGCCACCAGAGCGACGGGCTCGCCGCCGCGTAGTGGTTGAAAGCGTCGGGCCGGGTATAGAGCGTATACAGCACGAACAGCCCGCCCAGGGAGTGCCCCCAGAGCGTCTGCTGGTTTGGTGCCAGCGGCACGCGGCGCTCGACCTCGGGGCGTATGCGCCGCTCGAGGGCGGCCAGAAACGCCTCCGCGCCCCCGCCTCGCTGCTCGGGTGGCAGGGTGTCATCGCCGTCGAGGGCGGTGAAGGTGTAATCACCCCGGCGGCGCGGGTCGGTACGCAGCTCGCTGGCGTGCCCCAGAAACACCAGCACCGGCGGGGCAGGGCGCTCGGCGAGCGTCTCGAGCAGGTCGGTATCGAAGGCCATCAGCGCGGCGTTGCCGTCGAGCATCCACACGGCGGGAAAGCCCGCCGCCGGTGCCGGGTGCTCGGGAATGGCCAGCGTGACGCGCCAGCGCCGAGCCTCATCGCCATGAGCGACGTCGAACTGCTCGAACCGGTAGACCTGGATGGGCTCGTCCAGGACGGTATGGCCGAGGGTGCGGGCAGGGTCGTGCTGCTGTGCCATGAGAGGCGTACTCCAGAAAGCCAGTAATCCCAGCGCCAAGGTGAGCGGCGCGAAACCGCGAGAAGTGAAGCGTTCGAGCATGTCGGTATCCTCGGCAGTGTCCGCAGGGGAGCGCCGCCGTGCTTGACGGGCAAATGGCCAACGAGATTAAAAGCAATGATAATCGTTGGCAACCAGGCGCTGGCCGAGCCGCGAAGGGAGCTTGAGTTGATACAATGGCCGTCTAGCCTACGCTTCAAGGATTCGCTTCATGTCGCTTACGTTTCACTGGTCGCGCTTCGATGAGTTGAGTACTCGCGCCTTCTTCGAGATTGCCCGCGCCCGCGTGGCGGTGTTCGTGGTCGAGCAAGCCTGTGCCTATCAGGAGCTCGACGACCTCGACCCGCTTGCCTGGCACCTGTGCGCGATGCAGGACAGCGCGCTTGCCGCCTACGTGCGCGTGGTGGCCCCGGGCGACAGGTTCGCCGAGCCCTCGATCGGGCGGGTGATGACCACGGCTGCCTTTCGCGGGCAGCGGCTGGGCCACGTTCTGATGACGGAGGCGATCCGCTTCACCGAAGAGCGCTACCCTGGCCACGGCATCCGTATCGGTGCCCAGGCGCATCTCGAGCGCTTCTACGCCTCGCTCGGCTTCGACACCGCAAGCGAGCCTTTCGATGAAGACGGCATCGCGCACATCGAGATGGTCAAGGCAGCACCATGAGCGATGCCCACCGCTTCAGCCAGGCCGAGCGCGATGGCCTCTACCGCGCCATCTTCGAGCGCCGCGACGTGCGCAGCCACTTTCTGCCCGACCCCGTGACCGATGAAGTGCTCGCGCGGCTTCTGCAGGCAGCGCACCACGCGCCGTCGGTGGGCTTCATGCAGCCCTGGGACTTCATCGTCATCGAAAGCCGCGAGGTGCGTGCCTCGGTCCTTGCACTGTTCGACGAAGCCAACGACGCGGCGGCCAGGCGCTTTTCCGGCGAGCGCCAAACGCTCTATCGCGGCCTGAAACTGCAGGGCATCGTCGAAAGCCCGCTCAATCTGTGCATCACCTGTGACCGCACCCGGGGTGGCACCCACGTGCTGGGGCGCGACAGCGTCATCGAAACCGATCTGTTCAGCACCTGCCTGGCGGTCCAGAACCTGTGGCTCGCCGCCCGCGCCGAGGGTATCGGCGTTGGCTGGGTGAGCATCGTCGACCCGGCGAAGCTCGGTGAGGTGCTCGGGCTTCCAGAGCACGTCTATCCGCTGGCCTACCTATGCCTTGGCTACGTCAGCGAGTTTCTCGACAATCCCGAACTCGAGGCCAAGGGCTGGCGCTCGAGGCTGGCCCTGGAAGAGCTGGTGCACCGCGATGGCTGGGGGCGGCCCGCTTCGAGCGGCGTGATGGAGCAGCTCGCCCGCGATCAGTCGCAATAGCGCTTGCGCGCGTCGCAGATCCTGCGGTGATGGGTGTCGGCCCATTCGACCAGGGCCGCCATCGGCGTCATGAACGAGCGCCCGAGCTCGGTGAGCCGGTACTCCACCTTCGGCGGCACCTCGGCGTAGACCGTGCGCACGATGAAACCATCCTGCTCCAGATGCTTGAGCGTCTTCGAGAGCATCTGCTTCGAAATGTCCCCGATCTCGCGGCCCAGCTCGTTGAAGCGCAGCGTTCGCACCGCGAGTGCCTCGAGCACCAGAAGGCTCCATTGATCGCCGATGCGATCCAGCACGTCGCGGATCGGGCAGGACTGGTCGAACGCGTATTCGGTGGTAGAAACAGTGGTCTTGGCCATGAGCGTGGACGTCTCCATGGTCAGTCCGTGCTGACCTGGTCAGGTGAAAGTGACTTCTTGTGAAGCGCGAGAGAGGGGATTATGATCGCTTCAAGGTCTTTTTTATAGACCTGGTATGTCTTGCAAACCATCACTCGTGGGGAGGTTTCAAATGGCACAGGTCGCTTTGATCGGCGCCTCCGGTAACGCCGGTGCCCGAATCCTGAAAGAACTCGTCACCCGTGGCCATGAGGTCACGGCGATTGCCCGCCATCCCGAGAAGATCGCCTCTTTCGAGGGCGTTCAGGCGCTCGCCGGCAATGTCGACGATCGCGCGGCCCTGACCAGGCTGCTCGAAGGCGCCGATGCGGTGATCAGCGCGGTACCGTTTTCCAACAGCGACCCGGACACGCTGATCAATGCAGTGCGTGACGCCGGCGTCAAGCGCTACCTGGTGGTCGGCGGCGCCGGAAGCCTGCTGGTCGGCCCCGGCCAGCGCGTGATCGACCAGCCCGACTTCCCCGAGGCTTACAAGCCCGAGGCCTCGAAAGGCGCGGTCTTCCTCGAGAAGCTCGAACAGGCCGACGATCTCGACTGGACGTTTCTCTCGCCTTCGGCGGAGTTCGTGCCCGGCGAGCGCACCGGCCGCTTTCGCCTCGGCACGAACGAACTGCTCGTCGATGAGAGGGGTGAAAGCCACATCTCCTTCGAGGACTACGCCATCGCGCTGGTCGACGAGCTGGAAAACCACCATCACCTTCGCCAGCGCTTCACCGTTGGCTACTGAATCGAAAAAAACGCAAAGGAGTTTGCCATGCCGATGAAAAAGACCCTACTCGCCTCTGCAGCGGTGCTGCTGTCCACGTCGCTTTCCGGCGCCGCTCTGGCCCAGCCAGGCGAGCGTGACCTGGACATCGAAGAGGCCAACCGCGAGCTGGTCGTCGAGTTCTATGAGCGCTTCTTCAACGATCATGAAACCGAACAGGCAGGCGAAGTGATCGCCGAGGACTACATCCAGCACAATCCGGACGTACCCGACGGCAAGGAGCCCTTCGTTTCCTACTTCACCGGCTTCTTCGCGGAAAACCCGGATTCGCGCGCCGAGATCAAGCGCAGTGCCACCGACGGCGACCTGGTCTGGCTGCACGTCCACTCCACCAACGGCGACGACGACGCCGGCGAGGCCGTGGTCGATATCTTCCGCGTGGAAGAGGGCATGATTGTCGAGCACTGGGATGTGATCCAGGCCGTGCAGGACGAGGCTGCCAACGATAACACCATGTTCTAGGGCGCCTGGCGCCAGCGGCGCTTGTAACCCTTGATGACGAAGCCGGGCGCGTGCCCGGCTTCGCGCTTTTTCAATACGACAGGCGTCCATTTTTTCATCAGTGATCAGGACGCCCCATGTCAGATATCATGTCGATCGAACGCCTGGACGCAAAGCTCGCAGAGCGCGACCGGAACCGAGGGAAAGGCGTCACCTGCATGACCCGCACCTTCACTCACTACGGAGTATCACCATGATCAGTGGCCGCGCGCTTCACTACTTCGATACCGTGGCGCGGTGCCGCTCGCTGCGTCAGGCAGCGGCGATGCTCAATATCGCGCCGACGGCGATCAGTCGTCAGATCGATCAGCTCGAAGAGCAGCTCGGCGCGCCGCTGCTGGAGCGCAGCCCCAACGGCATCACCCTGACCGATGCCGGCGAGCTGCTGGCGGCCCAGGCATGCGAGACGCTGCGCGACTTCGAGCGCGTGCAGGAGCACATCGCCGACCTCAAGGATTTGCGGGTCGGCCGCGTTCGTCTGGGGGCCGCCGAAGGGGTGGTCGCCGGGCTACTGGCACCGGCGCTGGCCGACATGGGGCGTGACTATCCCCGGCTGCGCTTCGACATCGGCATCACCAGTGCCGGGCAGGTGGTGGAACGGCTGCGCCAGGGCACGGTGGATATCGGTGTTTCGTTCTTCACGCCGCGCCATGACGATATCACCGTGCTGCAAAGCGCCTGGCTCGAGCACCACGCCGTGATGCGGGCGGATCATCCGCTGGCAAGCGCAAAGGAGGTCTCCCTCGAACAGCTTTCCGAGCATCGTGTCATTCTGCCCGACGCGTCGTTTGGCGCGCGCCAGGCGATCGAGCGCAGCGCGCTGCGCGCGGGCATCAAGCTATTGCCCTCCTTCGATACCGCTTCACTCGAGACCCAGAAGGCGCTGGCCCTGAACGGCGCCGGTATTCTCATTCTGCCGCCCATGGCCGTGGCGCGCGAATGCGCGTGCGGCGAGCTCGTAAGCGTCGCCCTCGGCCGCGACGAATTCGAAGCCGCGCGCATGGATCTTTGCGTGTATCGGCATCGAACGCGTAGCTTCGCCGTCGAGACCTGTGTCTCCCTGTTGAGTCGTTCCATCGAATCGATGAGCTCGCAAAACGTTTAGTGTCCACAAAAAGTGGACACGAGGTGATAAAAATTCAATTATTGTGGTCGCCGGCACTCCTAATGACACAACTCCGGCCATCTCGTGAAGGATTTCAATCACTGACGTTTGCATGACCTCTCTCATGCAGACAAGGGAACCGTTATGCGACATCCGTTCGTCCTCCCCACCTCCCGCGCGGGGTGGGGCCTGCTTGCCGCCTTCGTTGGCCTGGTGCTGGCCGGCACCTGGCCGGTGATCGGGCTGTTCAACCGCGCGGCGCTGCTGTTCGGCCTGCCGCTGATGATCGTCTGGAGCTATGTCATCATCTTCGCCTGCGTCGCCGTGATGCTGATCGGCAATCGCATCGTCGAGGGGGATGGCCATGAATAGCGTCTGGCCGCTGGTGATCACGCTCGGGTACGTCGCCGCTACCATGATGATCGGCCTGAAGGCCCGGGCCGGGCACCGCATGGATACGCTGGAGCAGTGGGGCGTGGCCGGGCGCAGCATGGGGCCGGTGACGCTCTATCTTCTGATCGCGGCGGGCAGCGTGAGCGCCTACACCTTCATGGGGGCGCCGGGCTGGGCCTACTCGAAGGGCATCGCGGTGTTCTACGTGGCGGTGTATCTCGCCTACCTGGCGCTGGTGGCCTGGTACTTCGGCCCCAAGGTGTGGCAATTCGGCGAGCAGTTCGGCCACGTGACCCAGGCCAGCGCCATCGCCGATCGCTATCAGAGCGCAGCACTCGGGGGACTTTCTGCGCTGGTGATGGCGGTGGGCTCGGTCGCCTACGCGGTGCTGCAGACCGTGGGCTCCGCCTACATCCTGTTCGTGATGAGCGGCGGGATGATTCCCGTGTGGCTCGGGGTGATCATCGTGCTGGGCTGCATCGCGGTGTACCTTTTCGTCAGCGGTCAGCGGGCGATCGGGCGCACCAACGCCTTCCAGGGAGCATTGATGCTGGTGGTCGCCTGGGCGGTGGGGCTCTGGGCGCTGCACAGCGCCACCGGCGGGCTCGACGTGGGCGCGCTGTTCGAGCGACTCCAGGCGGAGAACCCGGAGTTTCTGACCCTGCCCGGTGCCCGGGGCGACATGAGCTTCAGCTTCTGGACCACCTCGATCATCGTGTCGATGTTCTCGTTCATGCCGCCGGTGTGGACCCAGTGGATGTGCGCAAGCTCGGCGCGCACCATCCGGCGCAGCGCCACTTGGCTTCCCACCTACTACATCGTCATCCTGCCCATGGTGGTGGTCGGCTTCATCGGCATCTATTCGCTGCCGGAGCTGGCCCGTGCCGACACCGTGGTGCTGGAGTACGCCATGGCGCACCTGCCGGTGGTGCTGGTCGGACTTTTGGGGGCCGGGACCCTGGCCGCCTCGATGTCGTCGAGCGAGCCGTTCATCCACTCGGTGGCGCTCTCGATCACCAAGGACGTGCTGCAGCCGCTGTTCAAGCTCTCGGATGCGTTCACCGCCAAACTTGCCCGCTGGTGCCTGCTGCCGGTGATGGCGCTGCTCGTCGCGCCGCTGGCGATTGCCGAGCCTGGAAGCCTGGTGATGATTTTGCTGGTGGGGCTGGGGTTCGCCTCGCAAGTGCTGCCGGCGTTCATCGGCATGTTCTTCTGGCCGCGCGCCTCCAAGCTCGGGGTCATGGCGGGCATTCTCGCCGGGTTCGCGGTGACCGTGACCTTCACTACGGTGTGGTCGCATCCGCTCGGCATCCACGCCGGGTTCTGGGGGCTCTTGCTCAACCTGCCGGTGTTCGCCCTGGTGTCGCTGATGACCCCGCCCGCCCAGGCGAGCGTGGTCGAGCGCTTCTTTCGCATCTCGGCGCCGCGCGGCTTTCGCCGCTCGGGCCGGGCGCTGACTTAATCCCTTCATCTCGCTCGGCTAGGCTCGAGGGTTCACGTAACGCGACGAGGATCACGTCATGAGCCAGCAGCCCGCCGGGCGCAACCGCCCGCAACAGGTCATCGAGGCCCTCTACGCCGCCAACGAGGGCTTGCCTGCCGCCCAGCGCCAGGCCCGGTTCGCCCGCATGGCGGCGTCGCCGGAGCGGTTCTTCCGCATCGCCTCGACGCTCTACTGGCAGGACGCCTGGCACGACTGGCGCGTCGCGCTGTTCGGCGGCTGGCCCGAGACCCGGACCTGGCTGCACGGCGATGCCCAGGTGGGCGCCTTCGCCGCCGTCTGTCATCCGCACGAGCCGCTGCACTACGGCCTTGCCGGCGTGGACAGCGCGCTGATCGGTGATTACCAGCTCGATCTCTGGCGCCTGGCCACGAGCCTGGTGCTGGATGGGCGCGAAAACGCCGGGCTCTCCGCCAAGGCGATCGATAAGGCGCTGGAGGCACTGGTCGCGGGCTACATGGGTATGCTCGCGGCCCACCGCGACGGCAAGACCGAGGCGCCGAGGGTCAGTGAGCCGCTCAAGGGGTTTCTTAACCGCATGGCGGATCGCCAGCGGCCCCGGCGCGCGCTCGAGAAGTGGACCGAGCAGCCCGATGGCCAGAAGCGGCGCTTTCTGGTGCGCCCGGGCAAGCTCGTCAACCTGCCGGCGGATGTCGCCAGTCAGCTCAAGCGCCTCATCGATAACGACTACCAGCAGACCCTGCAGGCGCCGCCCGGCAAGGGGAGAGACGGGCTTTTCGCGGTCAAGGACAGCGCCCGGCGCCTGAGCGCGGCGGGCATCGAGCACTATTTCGTGCTGCTGGAGGGTGGCCCCGACGGGGAGCACGACGACGTGATCCTGGAGGTGAAGGAACAGGTGCCGCCGGCGGCCTTCGCGCTGCTGACCAAGGCCGACCAGCAGGGCTGGCGCAAGCTCTTTCCCAACGAGGGGCTGCGCCACGCCGCCGCCTTTCATGCGCTCGGCGCCCACAGCGATGCCTACCTGGGCTGGCTGACCCTCAATGATCGGGTGTTCGCGGTACGCCGCCTGCCGGAGCACCGCAAGGCGCTCGCCACCCGCAAGCTCGGCGCCAAGGCGTATCGCAAGCTGGCGCGCCAGTGGGGGCAGCGGCTGGCCTGGCAACACCTGCAGGGCGCAGGCGCCCTCAACCGTGGCGATGCCCGTGGGTTTTCCGAGGCGGTATGTCGGCGCCTGGAGGGACACGAGGCGTCCTTCACCCAAGGCGTGACTCGCTTCGCCCAGGAATACGCCACCTGCGTGGAGCAGGACTACGCGCTTTTCCTGGCGCACTTCATGGCCGAGGCGGCCTAGCGGCCGTCGTCTGCCCGTGGGAACACCGGCACATGAAAAAGCCGAGCAGGGCGCTCGGCTGATGTCTTCGGGCAGGGCTTGCGGTCAGGGGCCGACGGCGCCACCCACCACGCCGCTTCGAAACGCGCTCTGGCGCTCGCCGTCGCGCAGGTGGCGGGCCACGGTGTCCTCCGGCGAGCCCGCCATCTCGCGAAACATGCCCATGGAGCCCAGCAGTGCCGAGGACTCGTAGGGCACGAATACCCGCTCGCCCTCCTGGGCCATGGTGGGCAGCACCTTGATGTAGCTCTGACCCAGCAGGTAGCCCACCACGGTGCGCTTGTCCTCTTCGCTTTCGCCGATGGCGCTGAGCACCAGCTTGATCGACTCCTGCTCGCCCTGGGCGCGCAGGATCGCCGACTCCTTGTCGCCCTGGGCGTTGAGGATGGCGGATTCGCGCTGGCCCTGGGCCATGGCGATGGCGGCGGACTTCTCGCCCTCGGCCTCGGTCACCGTGGCGCGGCGCTTGCGCTCGGCGGCCATCTGCAATCGCATGGCGGACTCCACCTCTTCGGGCATGGCGATGTCCTGCACCTCGACCCGCGAGATCTTCACGCCCCACTTGGAGGCGGGCTCCTCCATCGCCGCCTGGATCTCGTTGTTGACCTCGGCGCGGGATTCGAACAGCTTGTCGAGCTCCATCTTGCCGACCACCGAGCGCAGGGTGGTCTTGGCCAGCACCTCGACGGCCTGGCTCATGTTCGCCACTTCGTAGACCGCGCGCTTGGGATCGATGATCTGATAGTAGAGCGCGCCGTTGATGCGCACGGTGACGTTGTCCGTGGTCACCACCGGCTGCCCCGGGAAGTCCATCACGGTTTCGCGCCGGTCGATGCGCGTCTCGTCGGTGGTGATCGCCTGGTACTCCTCGCCGAGCTTGCGATAGCGCAGCATGGTGATGGCGCGCGGCTGTTCGATGAACGGAATGATGATGTTGATGCCGCTTTCGAGCACCCGGTTGAACGAGCCGAGCCGCTCCACCACCATCACCTCGGACTGGCGCACGATCACCAGCCCCTTGGCGATGATGACGACGCCGATGACGACGACGATCAGGCTGATCAGAAGGCCTGGACTGATGGGTAGATCCATGATCAGGGTTCCTTGCGTTGGGCGGGCGCCACCGGCGCCTCGTGGGAAGAATGCGACACCAGGGCGGTCGTGCCTTCGAAGCGCTCGAAGGTGACCTCGGTGCCTGCAGGAAGCTCGCTGTCGCCACTTTCCAGCACGCGCAGCCGGTAGAAATCGCCGTTGACCTTGATGCCGGTGGCGCCATCGAAGTCGCGCAGCAGCGTGGTATAGCGGCGACCCTTCTCGACCCCGGTGCCGGTGGTGCCGTAGGCGACCCCCTTGGGGGAGAAGCGCGGGCGGATCACCATCACCGCGAACGGCACCAGCACCCCGGCGAAGACGCCCATGGAGACCAGTTGCCAGGAAAGCGACAGACCGAAAAGAGTGACCAGCGCGGTGAGCGCGGCGGCCACGCCCAGCGCCAGCAGCAGCAGGGCGCCGGAGGCCAGCTCGCCCAGGCTCAACAGCAGGGCCAGCACCAGCCAACCGTAGACCGGATTCCACTCCATAGACGTTTCCTCGTCGCGTTGCCGACTGTCGAAGGTTATATACTTGTGCACTTTAGCGCGTGCGCTTGCTAGCGTGTGCTCTTGCTAGATAGTGCAAGCAAGCCAAGGTAAAGGCAATGCGCGGATACCCGCGAGCGGCTTGTCGGCGCGCGGGTCAGGCAGTCACGAGGTAGACGAGAAAGGAGACGACGGTGTCGGGAGTGGTGTACTGGCTGGATATGGCCGGGGTGATCGTGTTCGCGCTTTCCGGCGTGGTGCTGGCGTGTCGTTCGCGCATGGACCCGTTCGGCATGCTGGTGCTGGCGGCGGTCACCGGGATCGGCGGCGGCACGCTGCGCGATCTGGTGCTGGGCATTCGCCCGGTGTTCTGGGTGAGCGATCCTACCTACCTGTGGGTGATTCTGGCCACCGTTGCGGTGTCGCTGCTCGGCTTTCACTACATCCACCGGCTGTCGCGCGGCTTTCTGCCCGTGGCGGACGCCCTGGGCCTGGCGCTGTTCGTGGTGATCGGCACCCACAAGGCGCTGCTGCTGGGCACCTCCGGCGTGGTGGCGGTGGTGATGGGCGTGATGACCGGCGTTGCCGGCGGCATGCTGCGCGACGTGCTCGCTCACCGGGTGCCGATGGTGCTGCGCGAAGAGATCTATGCCACCGCCGCCATCGCCGGCGGCAGCGCCTATGTCGTGCTCCATACGCTGGGCGCGCCGCTGCCCGTGGTCATCGCCGCCTCGCTTGTGACCACGCTCGGGCTGCGCCTCGCCGCGATCCACTGGCGTCTGGCGCTACCGGTGTTCGCCTGGGTGAGCGTGGCGCCCCCGCCGCCGGAAGAGGGCAGCGAGGCGCTCTCCACCCCGGCCAAGGCCAAGGAGCGAGTCAGGATGATTCGCCAGGCTCGCAAGCGCTAGGGGCGCGGCTGGCGCTGCGCCTGACGCCAGCGATCGAACCAGCGCCGCGGTTGCAGTAGACGCAGGTGCGCCTCGCCTTCGATCAGCTCGGCGCCGATGCCCAGCGCCCCCAGGCGCGCGTAGAGCGCACCGCTCACCTTCGAGGCCTCCAGGGTGATGTCCGACAGCAGCTGCAACGAACCACCGGTCAGGGCGAGATCACTCAGCTCGATGCGCTCGCCGCGCATCTTTAGCGCCGCCTCGCCCTCCACGTCATGAACCTCGAGCAGCCGCCCCAGCCAGCCGTTCTCCCGCGCCCGGCTCAGAAACAGCCGCGCCAGAAGCCCCGTATCGCGCATGGAAAGACGCACGCGGCTGTCGAGCCGAATCGGCTCGCTCCAGGTCAGCTCGGCCTCGGGCATCGCCAGGCGCACCCACCAGCCGGCATCCTGGGCGCCACCGCTTTCCAGGCGAAAGACGTTCTCGAGGCTCACGTAGGAGTCGTTGGCGCGAAAGCGGCGAGTCTCTAGATCGCCCTCGGCCAGGGCCAGGTGCAGCTCGATGTCGCCGCGCAGGTGCTGATCGAGCAGGGTGAGTTCGGCGCCGAAGGCGCGCAGGGTGATGTCGCCCTCGGCGCGCAGGCCCGCCAGGTGCCAGGCGCTTTCCAGGCTCGCCTCGCCACCCAGCAGGCGCAGGCCGTCGGTGGCCGGCAGGTAGTCGGCGTAGAGCGCCAGATCCGGCACCTCGACGATCGGAAGCTCCACGCGGGTGGTGAAGTAGGCCGGAAGCGGCGCGGCGCGGGCGGCGCGAAACTGGTCGGTCTCGGTGGCAAGCGCCAGGTGGCGCCCTTCGAGGGCGGCACGCGCATCGCTTTCGCGGCGCAGCGTGAAGCGGGGAATGGCAAGCGAAAGCGATGCGTCATCGGCACTCGTGAGCTCGGCGCTGAGCTCGCCCCGGCCGCTGGCCACGTAGTCGAGAAAGCGCGCCTCCAGGGCATTGGCGTTGACCCGTAGCCGGGTCGGGGCCTGCAGCTCGCCCTGGGCGAAGGCCCCCTGGGCGAACAGCTCGCCGCCGCCGGAGAGCGCCACCCCGTGCCCGGCGGGCAGGAAGGCATTGAGAAAGCCCAGCCGCTGGACGACCCCGGCCACGTCGAAGCGCGCGCGGGTATCGTCGCCCCGGCGCTCGAAGTGCCCTTCGCGAAGCGCCAGGATACTCTCCAGGCGCTCGGACGGGTCGGCGTCGCTCGCCGTCTGCCAGCGAAGGCGCGAGCCGCCGAGATCGAAAGTGCGCCCATCGAGGCTCGCCCCGGCCACCTTCAACGTCAGCGCCACGTCGCTGGTCAGCGTGCGCGCGTTGTCCGCGCCGGGCAGGCGCGTGACCCAGCGCTCGCCTGCAAGCGCTATCTCGCCGTCGAGGCGCTGCTCGGCGAGCACCAGCGTGCCGTGGCTTCGCGCCTGGCCACCGAGCAGCGTCAGCGCCTGTGGCCGGGGCAGCGCCGCGTTCAGGTAGGGAGCGAGCGCCCGGATATCCGGCAAGCGCGCGCCGCGCCATTCCAGGCGCGCCCGCGCATCGTCCAGCGTCGCCGTCTCGACGGGGCTGGTGGCGTCGAGGGTGATCTCCGCCTCGGTCAGCAAGAGGCGACTCTGATGAGTCAGGCTAGCATCGCTCAACGTGAGTCGTGCGTGGGCCGGTGAGCCGGGGGAGCGTTCGATGTGCAGCGCGCCATCGCCTTGGGCGGTGAACTCGGCGTAGGCCACTTCGAGGGCCGAGGCCTCGACATCCGCTTCGCCCCGGTAGAGTGCGGCCTCGCGCACCTCAAGGTCCAGCGCCAGCCGCCCCTGGCCTGCCAGCGTCACTGGCCGGCTGGCCAGGGCGCTCAAGTAGCGCTCGAGCATGTCCAGGCGCGCCACCTCGCCCTGCAGCGCCAACGTGGCGCCGTCTGGCGGTTCGAGCAGGTCCAGCCGACGGTTGGCGACCTGGGTCTCGAGCGTCAGGGCGGTCTCGGTGGCGTAGGGGGTGGTGTCGGCCAGCGCCACGTCGTCGAGCTCGGCGGTGAAATCGAGTCTCGAGTCGCGCACGCCCAGGCGCACGCGACCGTTGCCCGTGGCGCGGTGGGTGATCGGCGGCCCGTCGGTGGGGGCGCTCGCCAGACCGCGCTCGTCGAGCTCGACGCGCAGGCTCGGCGCGTCGAGCAAGAGCTCGCTCGCCTCGGTCGGCACGCCGTGGTCGAGTCCGACCGCCAGGGTGAGCTCGCCGCGCCCGGCGATGGCGAGCCAGGGCAGCCCTTCGAGGTAGGGCATGAAGACGTCCCAGGCGTCGGCCCGGGCAAAGGCGTCGATGCGTGTCGAAAGCGCCTCGAGCAGCGCCGGCACGAGCTCCTCGCCGGTGATGTGGGTGGAAACTGGCTCGAGCCGGCTTTGTGCACTAAGTTGAATGTCTTGCGCCAGCAGGGCAGCGTCGCTCAGGCGCAAAAGCCGCCCCCGCTGGATATCGAGATCGATCTGCGCCGCGCCGAGGCTTTCGCGGCCGAGTTCGGCGTCGCGCAGACTCAGCGCGCCTTCGGCCTCGAGGGCGACATCGGCGATGCGCAGGCGGCGAATGCCGCGCGCTTCCAGGGCATCGATATGAAGTCTTCCGCGCAGAAGCTCCACCAGGGAGAGCGAGAGATCGGCCCGTTCGGCCTCGATGCTGACCGGCAGGACGTCGTCTTCCCGGTGCAAGGAGAGGTTCTCCACTTCCCAGCGCCCGGGGTGCTGGCTGCGGGCGCGCTCCCAGCGAATCTCGACGCCGTCGATGTTCGAGAGTCTCTCGGCCATCCATTGGCTGTTGAGCAGCACGGTGCCGATCAGCCACCACGCCGCCGAAAGTACGAAAGCGCCGATTAGGACTATAATCAGAGCCAGGCGCCAACGCGGTCGGGGCGCGGGTTCGCAGGACGTACGGCTTTTGATAATGACTCCTTTTGGCGCATGTTTTGTGGCATTATGCGCGACAAGGGACTGATATGGGTTTTCGATTTCAACGCTAGGCAGGCAGCAAACGCCATGTTCAAGGATTTCTATACACAGCGCGGGGAGCACGTCGTCATCTCCGCCGAGCAGGCCAGCCGTTTCGCCAAGGGCGTCGCCGGTGATTACAACCCGATCCACAACCCGGATGCGCGCCGTTTCTGCGTGCCGGGCGACCTCCTGTTCACTCTGGTTCTAGTCAAGTTTGGCCTGTCGCGCCATATGGAGTTTCGCTTCACCAACATGGTGGCGGCGGATACGCCGCTGCGGTTCAATCTGACCGAGGATGGCCAGATCCACGTGTGCGACGATAGCGGCAAGTGCTACCTGCACGTGACCCGTCAAGGCGAGACGACCTTCGACGAGGAGGCCATCGAAGGATTCGCGCGCTGCTACGTGGCGTTTTCGGGCAAGAACTTCCCGCACTACCTCAAGCCGCTGATGGAAGAGCACGGGGTGATGTTCAACCCCAAGCGCCCGCTGGTGATCTACGACAGCATGGGCTTCTCGCTCACTCGGCTCGACGGCTTCACGCCCAATCTGGCGCTGACCAACTCCTCGCTGTGCGTGCAGGGCAAGCGCGCCGAGGCGCTTCTGGAGTTCGCCATCGAATCCGCCGCGGAGTCGCTCGGCGTGGGCTCGAAGAAGCTCGTGGTGAGCGGACTGTGCGATTACGACGACCTGCAGATGTCGGCGATCGTCGACGAGTTCTACCGGCTCAAGGCGGCCTACGAAGCGGCCTGATAGCGCTACCGGCAAAAATACCGGCAAGACGGCAAAAGAGGGCATGGCGCACGCGCCATGCCCTCTTGCGTTGGTCTAGCCGGTGGCGTTGTCGAGGGTGAGCGACACCGTCGTCACGCGCTCGCCAAGCAGTCCCTCGACGCCGAACGTGACCGAACCGAGGGTGAGCGTATCGCCGACCTCGAGCGGCCCGTCCAGGCGCTCGCGCAGCAGCTGATCGAGGGTCATGTGCGCCTGTTCGAACGTCTGCAGACCGTAGGCGTGATGCAAGTCGTCGAGCGTCGTGCTGCCCTTGAGCTTGAGTGCCTGATCGGGCAGCTCCTTGAGGGCGGCCTCGGGGGCGTCGGAGAACACGCAGTCGATGAACGGGCGGGTTTCCGGGCGCAGCACCACGAACAGGTGGTCGTTCGCCTGCAAGAGCGTGGAGCCGCGCGGCGGGATGACGTTCGACCCGCGGGTGATCATGGCCACCACGGTCGATTCGGGCAGCGCCATCTGGGAAAGGCGCCGCCCTGCGGCGCGGGGTTGATCGCCCAGCCGGTACTCGACGATGTCCGCGTCGACCTCCTCGAGGGCGGTGATCTCCAGGGTGGCGGCGGGCACCGCCGGCGGGCTTTCGGTCAGCTTGAGCTTGCGTGCCACCAGCGGCAGCGTCGTGCCCTGGATGGAGGCGGAGATCAGCACGACGAAGAACACCACGTTGAAGATCAGCGGCGCGCTTTCCAGCCCGAACAGCAGCGGGAAGATCGCCAGGATGATCGGCACCGACCCGCGCAGCCCGACCCAGGAGACCAGCGTCATTTCGCGTGCATTGAAGCCGAACAGCTTCAAGAGCGGCACCACCGCCAGCGGCCGGGCGACCAGGATCAACACCGCCGCGATCGCCAGGCCCTCCCACCATACCTCGAGCAGCGACATCGGGTTGATCAGAAGCCCCAGCACCACGAACATGGCGATCTGGCTGAGCCAGGCAAGTCCGTCGTGGAACAGGAAGATGCTGCGCTGGAAGGCGATGCGCCGATTGCCGATCACCACCCCGGTCAGGAAGATGGCGAGAAAGCCGCTGCCGCCGAGGTTGGCGGCAATGCCGAAGGAGAGAAAGCCGCAGGCCGCCACCATCACCGGGTAGAGCCCCGAAGCCACCAGGTGGATGCGGTTGATCAGCTTCACCGAGACCCAGCCCACGCCGAGGCCGACCAGCGCTCCGACCCCCATCTGGATCACGAACAGCTGCAGCAGGCTCAGGCCCGGCTGCATGTCGTTGACCACCACTTCCAGCAGACCCACGGTCAGGAAGATGGCCATGGGGTCGTTCGAGGCACTCTCGATCTCGAGGGTCGACTTCAAGCGCTTGTTGATATGGATGTTGGCGTTGCGCAGCAGCGAAAATACCGCCGCGGCGTCGGTGGAGCCGACGATGGCCCCGAGCAGAAGCCCTTCCAGCGGCGAGAGCCCGAGGATATAGGTGGCCGCGAGGCCGGTGACCACGGCGGTGACCAGCACGCCGAGGGTGGCGAGCAGCGAAGCGGGTTTCCATACCGCCTTGATGGAGGCGACCGGCGTCTGCAGGCCGCCGTCGAACAGGATGACGGCGAGCGCCATCGTGCCCAGGGCGTGGGCCCAGACCGGGTTGTCGAAGGCGATGCCGCCGATACCGCTTTCGCCGGTCAGCATGCCGATGATCAGAAACAGCACCAGTACCGGAAGACCCAGGCGCGCGGAGAGCTTGCTCGAGAGAATGCCGACCAGAATGACCACGGCGGCCAGAAGAATCAGTTTGTCGATCAAAAACATGACGTGTCCTTCACACATGACTCGAATGACGAGGGAAGCACGCCCTCAGGGCGTGGATGAGCGTGTCACGATGGCGGGTGTGAAGGCGGGGCGCGCGAGCGGGCGAGTCGGTACGCCTCGGGGTGGCCATGGCCGGGGTCGGGCGCAAGGCCTCTATGTCCGCCGGCGCGATTCACCCACGGCCAGTAGTGCGTCGCAGGCAGCGCCTCGTGGCCGGGGTCATAGGGCAGTACGGCAGGATCGCCCTTGGCCTCGCTGTGCTGAATGCGCGGCAGTGCCGGAAGGTAGGCATAGCCGCGCGGGTCGCTGTGCGAGGTGGCGACGTGCTCGTCGCGCTTGACGTCCTGCAGCTCGATGGCGTGAAGGTGGTTCGAAAGCCCGAGCAGCAGGATGGCGAAGCAGGCCCAACCCAGCCACCGCTCGATGCGGGAGACGGCGCTTGGCAGGCGAGGCTGGTCGGGGCGTGACGGCATGGCGACTTCCTGTAGGGAGCGCCTATCTTCCGGCCTGGAGCGTGAAACCGTCAAGTCGAACCGCCCGGGCGCGTCATATCGTGCCGGGCGTCGCCAGCGGCACCACGTCGACCTCCACCTCCAGGCGGTGGTGGCCCCCGCCATTCATCACCCCTTTGAGCGGTGCCACGTCGAAGTAGTCCCGCCCCCAGGCCAGCACCGGGTGGCGCTCGCCGGCCAGCGTCCCGTTGGTGGGATCGAGGGCGAGCCAACCCCACTCCGGCACCCACAGCGCGAGCCAGGCGTGGGAGGCGTCCGCCCCGACCAGCCGGGGCTGGCCCGGTGGCGGCTCGGTTTCCAGGTAGCCGCTGACGTAGCGCGCCGAGAGTCCGATCGAGCGCAGCGCGCCGATCATCAGGTGGGCGAAGTCCTGGCACACGCCGCGGCGGTTGGCCAGCACCTCCGAGAGTGGCGTGGCGAGCGTCGTGAAGCTCGGGTCGTACTCGAACTGTTCGTGAACGTGGGCATTGAGCGCCAGGGCGGCCTCGATCAGCGGCCGGCGCGGCGTGAAGCAGCGCCGGGCGAAGGCGGCGAGCTCGTCGCTGCGGCGGATGAACGGCGAGTCGAGGCGGTAGAGCTGGGTCTCGAAGCGTGAATCCGCCTCCAGCTGGGCGGCGATGCGCTCCCAGGCCACCGAGCGCTCCGGCAGCGCATCCAGCGCTCGGGTATTGAGCGGGGTGGTCACGGTCACGTCGAGAGTGCGATGCACCTGCTCGAGCGCGAAGTAGAGCACCCGGTTGCCGAACACGTCGCGCCGCTCCGCCTGGTGCTGGGGCAGCGGGGCGATCGACAGGCTCGAGGCGCCGCACTCCTGGTGCGGGGTCTTGCGCGGCAGCACCCGGGCTTCGCTGTGGCACAGCGTGACCGGCGCGGCGTAGTGGTAGCGCGTGGTGTGGCGAAGGGTGTATTTCATTCGTCGGGCTCCATGCTGACGAGCTGGCGCGGGCGCTCCACGTGGCTGAAGTGGCTCTGGCCGATGGCCTCCGACAGCGCCCCGAGCGGGGTGATCAGCGCATCGAGCAGCTGGATGAGCGCGTCATCCGCCTCCTGCGTGTCATTGAGTTGGCTCAGGCGCTCGATGTCCGCCAGATGCAGCGCCGCACTCGCCTGGATCAACAGCCGGCGCTCGGCGTTGCGGTAGGGCGTGTTGCTGCCGGGCAGGCGCTCCACCTGCTGATTGATCCGACGCAGCAGGTAGCCCACCGAGCGCGGATTGGTCTCGTCGAACAGTAAAAGGTCGATGATCGCCGCCGGGTGGAGCTCGCTGCGGTAGCGCCGCCGGTAGGCGGTAAAATTGTCGGTGGTGGCCAGCACCACTTCCCATAGAGCGGCGCGGCGTTCGAACCGGGCGCTCAGGGTGAGCTTGAGCAGCGCCAGAAGCCCCAGGGTGCGATCGAGCAGGCGGCCGATCTCCATGAAGCGCCAGCCGTAGTGGTGGGGCATGGTCTCGTTGCACAGCCCGAAGAACGCCGCGAGCTGGGCGAAGACCGTCTCGCAGGCGCGCCGCGCGCCGCCGGGGGCGAGCGCGGGCGACAGCATGTCGAACTGCTGGCGCAGCTGGTGAACCAGCCGCCAGGAGTCGTCGCCCAAGTGATCGCGCACGCTGCGGGCGTTGCGCAGCAGCTGGGCGAACAGCGGCTGCAGCGCCTGGGGGTCGGTGGCGTCGAACTGGGCAAGCAGCGCGCAGCGCTTGGCGTCGAAGCCGGTCGGCAGCGTCCTGCCCTTGGGCGTTTCGCAGGCGCCGATGTCGAGAGCCAGCAGCAGCTCGTCGAGCACCTGATCGGCGATCTCGTCCTGGTCGTACTCCATCAGCCGTAGCAGCGCCTCGCGCAGCAGCCGCGCGCGGCTATCCAGGCGCTCGCCGTAGCGACCCAGCCAGAACAGGCTCTCCGCCACGCGGCTGGGCAGGTCCTCGCCGTCGCGGGTCACCACGATCGGCCCGCGCGCCTGCTTGAGCTGGCTGACGTGAGGCTGGGCGGTGGAAGCGGTCACCCACACGTCCTTCACCACCGGGCTTGCCAGTGACGGCGAGCCGGGAGCGCCCTGCCAGCAAAGCCCGCCGGGCATCACCACGACGTCGTCGCCGGTGTCTTGGCCCGCGCGGCGCGGCGAGCGCGCCACGAAGCAGCGCAGGTTGAAGGTCGCGGGGGTGAGTCGGGCCAGCGTCTCGTCGAACATCGGCAAGGTCGCCGAGAGGGTGGTAGGCGTGGCCGCGGGCAACAGCAGCGGCTCGTTGAGCAGGCGCTCGCACAGCGTCGGCAGGTAGTCGGCCAGGGCGGGGGTCTCGAGCACGCCGACGCCCAAGGCGTTCGAGAGCGCCACGCCGCCGGTGCGCGCGGTCTGCAGAAGCCCCGGCACGCCGAGGGCGGAGTCGGCCTTGAGTTCCAGCGGGTCGCAGTCCGCGTCCGCGCAGTGGCGCAGCACCACGTCCACCGGCTTGAGCCCGCCCAGGGTGCGCAGCCACAGCTGGCCGTCGCGGGCCACCATGTCCGGCCCTTCGGCGAGGGTCAGGTTGAGGTAGTTGGCGAGATAGGCGTGCTCGAAGTAGCGCGGGCTCTGCGGCCCCGGGGTCAGCAGTACCACGGTGGGGTTGTCGCGGTGCTGGTAGGCAAGCAGCGTGAGGGTACGGTGGTGGGTGTCGAGGAAGCTCGCCAGACGCTTGAGCGGGGCGTTGCGGTACATCTGCGGCAGCGCGCGTGCCATCAAAATACGGTTCTCGAGCGCGAAGCCGGTGCCGGAGGGCGCCTGCAGGCGGTCGCCGATCGCGCGCCACTGCCCTTCGGCGTCGAGGATGACGTCCACGCCGTGGTAGTTGATCGGCGTGTGCTCGCGCGGCTGGGCGCCGTGGCAGGGCAGCAGGAAGTTCGGCGAGGCGAGCAGCGCCTGGGTGGGCAGAAGCCCTTCGTCGAACAGCGTGCGCGGCCCGTAGATGTCGCGATAGAGCGCGTTGAACAGGCGCGTGCGCTGGGCAAGGCCCGCCTCCAGCGCGTGCCACCGGGACTGGTCGATCACCCAGGGCAGCGGGTCGAGCCGCCAGGCACGTCGCTGGGTGTCGTCGTGCATGTTGAAGATGACGCCGTTCTCGGCCAGCAGGCCGTTGATCTCCTCTTGCTGCTGAAGACGGCCCGGCTCGCCGAGGGCGTCGAGGCAGTTCAAGAGCTCCTGCCAGCCCGGGCGCAGCCGGCCCTGGCGGTCCACCAGGGTGTCGAATCGTGCGGGCACTCCATTGCCTAGCTGTTGAAGATATCCCTCGACGAGCCCGGTAGGGCTTGGCAAGGGCGTCACAGAGGCGGTCATACGTGTCGTCCTGGGTAGCAAAGGGCGCTGGCGCCCGGGTGGTTCAAATGACGGTATCAGGGTGTCAGTGGGGCCGCCAACGCAGATCCAGCGTCAGCGGAAGCTCGAGACTCGCGCGCTCCTCGACCGGCGCCTGGTGGCCGTGGGTGTGGCCACCGGTCGCGAAGCGGCCAAGTCGGCGCGCCTCGGCCTCGAAGGCGTTCACCGGGAAGGTTTCGAAGCTGCGCCCGGTCGGGTGCACCACGTGGTAGGTGCAGCCGGCCACCGCACGCTGGTTCCAGGTGTCGATGACGTCGAAGACCAGAGGGGCGTGCACCGGGATCTGCGGATGCAGCGCCGAGGGCGGCTGCCAGGCGCGGTAGCGCACCCCGGCCACCGCTTCGCCGTTTCGGCCGGTCGCGGTGAGCGGCACGCGCCGGCCGTTGCAGGTCACCACGTAGCGCTCGCCGCTCATGCCGCGCACCTTGACCTCGAGGCGCTCCACCGAGGAGTCGACGTAGCGCGCGGTGCCGGAAGCGGTGGCCTCCTCGCCGAGCACGTGCCAGGGCTCGATCGCCTGGCGCAGCTCGAGCTCCAGCATCGGGGTGTGCAGGCGCCCGTGGACGGGAAAGCGAAACTCGCGAAACGGCGCGAACCACTCGAGCTCGAAGTCGAAGCCGTGGTGGCGCAGGTCGCCCAGCACGTCATCGAGGTCTTCCCACAGGTAGTGGGGCAGCATCCAGCGATCCTGCAGGGCGCTGCCCCAGCGCACCGGCTTGGCCCGGTAGGGCGTCTTCCAGAGCCTGGCCACCAGCGCGCGGATCAGAAGCGTCTGCATCAGGGCGAGCCGGGCATGCGGCGGCATCTCGAAGCCGCGCAGCTCCAGAAGCCCGAGCCGGCCGGTGTCGCTGTCCGGCGAGTAGAGCTTGTCGATGCAGAACTCCGCGCGGTGGGTGTTGCCGGTCAGATCGGTCAAGAGGTGGCGCAGCAGGCGATCCACCAGCCAGGGCCTGGTGACCTCGCCCACGGGCATCTGCTGCAGGGCGATCTCGAGCTCGTAGAGCGCCTCGTGGCGCGCTTCGTCGACCCGGGGCGCCTGGCTCGTGGGGCCGATGAACAAACCCGAAAAGAGATACGAAAGGCTCGGGTGGTGCTGCCAGTAGGTCACCAGGCTCGCCAGCAGGTCCGGGCGGCGCAGGAAGGGGGAGTCCTCCGGGGTGGCACCGCCGAGCGTCACGTGGTTGCCGCCGCCGGTGCCGGTGTGGCGCCCGTCGAGCATGAACTTCTCGGTGCCGAGCCGCGACAGACGCGCTTCTTCGTAGAGCCGCTCGGTCTGGGCCACCAGGGCCTTCCAGCTCGCCGCCGGCATGACGTTGACCTCGATCACCCCCGGGTCCGGCGTCACCATGAAGCTTTGAAGGCGCGGGTCGCGCGGCGGCGGGTAGCCTTCGAGCATCACCGGGCAATCGAGCTCCTCGGCGCAGGCCTCGATGCTGCCGAGCAGGTCCAGGTAGTGCTCGAGGTGCGTCAGCGGCGGCAGGAAGACGTGCAGGCGTCCGTCGCGGGGCTCGACGCACAGGCTGGTGTGCACTATCGCGTCGTGGCGATCCTCCTCGGCGCCGGGCTGCTGCTGGACGGATTCGCCTTCGGGATGGCGGGCGCTTGGGTGCAGGCTGTGGCCGTGGCGCTCGGCAGGGCTTGCGCGGCGCTGCTCGGCGTGGCGCCGCGCCACTTCGCCGTGAATATCGCCGAGGGCGGCGCGCGGGGCGAACAGCGACGCCGGCTGCGGCGACTCGGCGGGGTCCGTCCAGGGCAGCGCCGAGAGCGGCAGGCGAAGCCCCATGGGCGAGTCGCCGGGCACCAGGTAGAGATGATCACGCTTGAGGGGCCAGCGCCCGCTCTCCCAGCGGTGGTGGTGGGCGATGGAGTGACGCAGCGGCAAAGCGTAGCCGACCACCGCGCCCAGGTCGCGCTCCAGAAGCCGGGCCAGACGGCGGCGCTCGGCGTCATCCTTCAGGTTGGCCTGGCGCGGGTCGACGTCCACCGGCAGGGTCTGCTCCTTCCACAGGTAGTAGTAGGCGTCCTCGAAGGCCGGGATCCAGTGGCGCGGCGCCACCCCCAGCCGCTCGGCAAGCGCCTGGGCGAAGCGTTTCGCCAGGGCCTCGTCGGCCTGCACCGCCGGGGCGCCGTCGCTGCTGGCGAGCCAGCGCGGGTCGCGCCATAAAGGTTCGCCATCCTTGCGCCAGTAGCAGGCCAGCGCCCAGCGCGGCAGCGGCTCGCCGGGGTACCACTTGCCCTGCTGCTGCTGGACCACCCCGCCTTGGGCGAAGGCGGCCTGCAGCCGGGTCAGGAGCACCTCGGCGCGCTCGCGCTTGTGCTCGCCAAGTGCATCCGTATTCCACTGTGGGCTCTCCATGTCGTCGATGGAGACGAAGGTGGGCTCGCCGCCCATGGTCAGGCGCACGTCCTGCGCATCGAGCGCCGCGTCGACGCGCTCGCCCAGCGCCAGGATGCGCGTCCACTGGGCCTCGGAGTAGGGCCGCGTGACGCGGGCGTCCTCGTGAATGCGCTCGACGCGCATCTCGACGTCGAAGCTGACCTCGCACTTGTCGGAAAAGCCGCTGATCGCCGCCGCGCTCCCGGTGGTCGGGGTAGCGGCCAGCGGAATGTGGCCTTCGCCGGCGAACAGCCCCGAGGTCGGGTCGAGCCCTACCCAGCCGGCGCCGGGCAGAAACACCTCGGTCCAGGCGTGCAGGTCGGTGAAGTCGACCTCGGTGCCGCTCGGGCCATCCAGCGCCTTGACGTCCGGGGCGAGCTGGATGAGATAGCCCGAGACGAAGCGCGCCGCCAGCCCCAGGTGGCGAAAGATCTGCACCAGAAGCCAGGCGCTGTCGCGACACGAGCCGCTGGCGAGCGTCAGCGTCTCTTCACAGCTCTGCACGCCGGGCTCCATGCGCACTAGGTAGCCGATGTCCTGTTGCAGGCGCTGGTTGAGGGCGACCAGAAAGTCCACGCTGGGCGTCGGGGTGCGGTCCACCTGGGCGATCCACTCGGTGAGCCGGGGGCCGGCTTCGGTCACTTCCAGATACGGCGAAAGCTCGCGGGCAAGCGACTCCGGGTAGGCGAAGGGAATCGTCTGGGCGATATCGTCGAGAAAGAAATCGAACGGGTTGATCACCGTCATCGGGGCGATCAGCTCGACGGCGAGGGTGAGCTCGCGGCGCGGCTCGGGAAACACGATGCGCGCGTTGAAGTTGCCGAACGGGTCCTGCTGCCAGTTCAGGAAGTGATCGGTGCCGGAGACGTCGAGGGAGTAGGAGTCGATGTGCGTGCGACAGTGCGGCGCCGGACGCAGGCGTACCACGTGGGGTGACAGACGCACGGGGCGGTCGAAGCGATAGGTGGTACGGTGAGTCAGGGCGACGCGAATGGTCATGGGCCATCCTCGGGTGGGCGGGTATCCCGACCAGTGATGGAGGCGTAGGGGCCGGCGAGCTCGCGGCGCCGGGTACGCGGCATGGGGGAAGTATCGCCCTACTGGGCGTTTTTTGCAGCACAATTCATGCCGGATGTGGACTGGCGATAAAGAACGTTAAATGCCGGGTGCAAGATCAAGGGGCGTTTGAAGAAGATCCTCCTACACTGGGTTTAACGGACCCGTGTCCCCCGCCGCGCCAGGAGAGCGCCCATGAGCCAAGTGAACTGGAATCAATACGCCTGCCGCGACTACTTCGACGAGCTCATCGCCGCCCCCGGACAGCCCCGCGCCTCGGCCGACGAACTTTGCAGCATGCTGGCGCGCTTCAGCGCCGAGGAGCTCGCCGAGCGCAAGACCGCCGCCGATATCGCCATTCGCACCATGGGCATCACCTTCACGGTCTACTCCGAAGGCACCATGATCGACCGCGCCTGGCCCTTCGACATCGTGCCGAGGATCATCTCGGCCCGGGAGTGGCGCAAGACCGAAGCGGGGCTCAAGCAGCGGGTCAAGGCGCTGAACCTGTTCATCGACGATCTCTACCACGATCAGAAAGTGGTCAAGGACAAGGTATTGCCCGCCGAGGTGCTGGCGCAGTCGGCCAACTTCCGCCCCCAGTGCGTGGGGATCGACCCGCCCCACGGGGTCTGGGCGCACATCTGCGGTTCGGACCTGGTGCGCGGCGCCGACGGCACGCTCTACGTGCTGGAGGACAACCTGCGCATCCCCTCGGGCGTCTCCTACATGCTCGAGAACCGCAACGTCACCAAGCGGGTGCTGCCGGAGCTCTTCGCCTCCGGCAAGATCCTGCCGGTGGACGACTACGTTGCCCAGCTCTACGACATGCTGGCGGCGATGTCGCCACGCCCGGGGGACGATCCGCAGATCGTGGTGCTCACGCCGGGCATCTACAATTCCGCCTACTTCGAGCACGCCTACCTCGCCCAGCAGATGGGCGTGGAGCTGGTGCAGGGCAGCGACCTGCTGGTCGACGAGCACGATGTCGTCTACATGCGCACGGTGGAAGGGCGCCGCCGGGTCGACGTGATCTATCGCCGGGTGGACGACGAGTTCCTCGACCCCGAGGTCTTCAACCCGCACTCGGTGCTGGGCGTGGCCGGGCTGATGCGCGCCTGGCGCGCGGGCAACGTGGCGCTGGCCAACGCCCCGGGCGCAGGCGTTGCCGACGACAAGGTGGTCTACGCCTTCGTGCCGGAGCTGATTCGCTACTATCTCGACGAGGAGCCGCTTCTGCCCAACGTGCCGAGCTATCTGTGCATGTTCGAGGATGATCGCCGGTACGTGCTGGAGCACCTGGACGAGTTGGTGGTCAAGCCGGCCAACGAATCCGGCGGCTACGGCATGCTGATCGGCCCGCGCTCGACGAAAGAGACCCGCGAGGAGTTCGCCCGGCTGATCGAGGCCAACCCGCGCAACTACATGGCCCAGCCGACCATCGCGCTCTCCACCACGCCCACGCTCGCCGGCGGCTTGCCGCAGCCGCGCCACGTCGATTTGCGCCCGTTCATCCTCTCGGGGCCGGACATCCACGTCACCACCGGCGGGCTCACCCGGGTGGCGCTGGTGGAGGGCTCCTTGGTGGTCAACTCCTCCCAGGGCGGGGGCAGCAAGGACACCTGGATCGTCGAGACCGACGAGCAGGACGTTGAGAGCGTCGAACAGGCGGGAGGTGCGCGCCATGCTGTCACGGGTCGCTGAGAATCTCTACTGGATGGCGCGCTACGTCGAGCGCGCCGAGGACACCGCGCGGCTTTTGAGCGTGAATAGTCACCTGATGCTCGATCTGCCGCGCAACCTGCCGCTGGGCTGGGCGCCGCTGATCGAGATGACCGGCACCCTCGAGGCGTTTCGCGAGCGCTTCGACACCTTCGACGAGCAGAGCGTGGTGCACTTTCTGTGCGCCGATACGCAGAATTCGAGCTCGATCCTCGCGGCGCTGGCCAGCGCCCGGGAGAACCTGCGCACCACTCGCGACGTGGTGCCGCGCGAGATCTGGGAAGAGGTCAACCATCTTTACTTGAGCGTGGCGGATCACGCCGAGAACGGGGTCAGTCCGCGCCGGCGCGACGCCTTCTTGAAGAACGTGATCCGCAGCTGCCAGACCCTGACCGGGCTGATCGAGGGCACACTCAGCCACGGCCCGGCGCGCACCTTCATCGAGCTTGGCCGCCAGCTCGAGCGCGCCGACATGACCACGCGCATTCTCGACGTGCGCTCGGCAAGCCTCTTGCCCAAGAACCCCGAGGAGCTTTTGCCCTTCGAGAACCTGCAGTGGATGAGCGTGCTGAAGTCGCTGACCGCTTACCAGATGTATCGCCAGCAGGTGCGCCTGCGCGTACGCGGCCCGGACGTGCTGCGCTTTCTGCTCCAGGACCCGCACCTGCCTCGGGCGATCGCCTGCAGCCTGGAGATCCTGGCTCACGAGCTTCAGTGGCTGCCGCGCCAGGATCGGGTTGTCGCCACGGTCGCGCTGGTGCGCGCCGACGTGATCGACGCCGATATCCAGGCGCTGGCCCACTCGCCGAGCAAACTGCACGCGTTCATCGACGAGCTGCAGGTGGGCTTCGCGCGTATCCACGACACCCTGAGCGCCACCTACTTCGTCAACAGCGAAGAGGTGCCGCGCGTCACCCAGCGCCAGGGGCAGGTTCAGGGCTTCGGTGTGGAGGAGGAGGGCGACTGAGGTGCCTCGTCGCCCTGATGGGCGGCGTGGGCAATCAGCGTATGCAGGTAGTCGAGCTTGTCGCGCACCGGCGCGGCAAGCACCGCAGGTGCCAGGTCGAGAAGCCCCATGTCGCGGTTGAGCTCGTTCACCGCCAGCCCCACCTGGTGATAGGCGGCCAGCATGCCATCGAGGGTGCCGTCGTACTCGGCGCGTGAAATGCCCATGTGCAGCGCGGTGTCCAGCACCGCCACCATGTCGAGATAGAACGCGAAGGTTTCCGCGAAATCCTCCCAGGCGTGCATGGTGGCGTAGGCGGAGATGTGCCGCTTTGCCCAGTCAAGCGGCGCGCCTTGCTGATAGTACTGCTCCAGGGCCTCGCCGTAGGTGGGGTTTTCATGATCGCCGAACACCGCCTTGCAGGCTGCCTCGTCCTGATCCTTGACCAGCAGGTCCCAGTAGTAGTGGCCCACCTCGTGGCGAAAGTGGCCGATCAGCGTGCGGTGGGACTCGTTCATGTCGACCCGCAGGCGCTCGCGCTCGACCGTGTCCGCCTCCTTGACGTTGATGGTGATGTGGCCTGCAGCGTGGCCTGTGTAGACCTTCTGCTGGCCGACCGAGCGCCAGAGCCCCTGGTCCGGCAGGGCGTCGGCCATGAACGAGAAGCTCAGCGGAAGAGCGGCGCCATCCTCCGGGGCGGCGTGGGGAAGCTTGAGCAGATCCAGGGTGTAGAACAGCCGCCGCTTGGCGGCTTCCAGCGCCGCCCAGCGCTCGCGGTTGCCCTCGATGGAGAGATCCGGGATCACCGCATTGTGCCGGCAGCAGTCGCACAGCGCATCCACGCCCTGCTCGAGCGGCACCATGCGGTTGCAGACGTTCTCCACTGCATAGTTGCGACACTTCTCGAGCAGCGCGCCGCACTCGCTGCGCGCGCAGCGGTAGCCGCCTTGCTCCAGCGGCTCGAGCGCGACGATGGCGTCGCAGCTCGGACACCAGCCCACCTCGGCCTCACAGGAGAGGCAGACGGTGTTCTCGAAGAACAGCGGATTGGCGCAGCGGCAGCTGAAGGTCTGCATGAGGCTTCCTCGTGGCGAAATCTCTCGATGGATAAGGCCGCGCCTGTGGGACGTGTCGGCGCATCCTTCGCAGCATAGTCAGGCGCGCCGGGTATGGAAACGGCTATTTTAAAGCTCGCTGGGTCGATTGACGTTTACGTCAACTTGTTGCTATATCTTGAGCGTCCGGGCGCTCGGAAAAGCGGCAAACAACCTAGACAACGCCGCAGGAGCGCTTTTCTCGAAGCGATGACACTCTCGAAGTGACAGCAATCTCGACGCAATAAAAATCTCAAAGCAATAACAACGTACCAGGAGAGACGCCGTGGCCGTGCGCGACATTCCCCTTTTCATCGACGGCAAGCCCGTCGCCTCCCGAACCGATCAGTGGCGTGACGTGGTGAATCCCGCGACCCAGGAGGTCGTCGCCCGGGTGCCGATGTGCCCCGCCGACGAGGTCGAGCGCGCCATCGAAAGCGCCCGGCAGGCGTTTGGCGAGTGGCGCAAGACGCCGCTCAACAAGCGCATGCGCATCATGATGAAGCTCGCCGCCTTGATCCGCGAGCACACCGGGGAGCTCGCCGCGCTGATCACCGAGGAGCACGGCAAGACCTTGCCGGACGCCGAGGGCGAGGTCGGCCGCGGGCTCGAGGTCGTGGAGCACGCCTGCTCGATCACCTCGCTGCAGCTCGGTGAAGTGGCCGAGAACGCGGCAAGCGAGGTCGACGTCTACACCCTGCATCAGCCGCTCGGCGTGGGCGCGGGCATCACCGCCTTCAACTTCCCGATCATGCTGCCGTGCTTCATGTTTCCGCTGGCGATCGCCACCGGCAACACCTTCGTGCTCAAGCCCTCGGAGCAGGACCCGAGCTCGACCATGCGCCTGGTCGAGCTCGCCCACGAGGCCGGCGTGCCGCCGGGCGTGCTCAACGTGGTCCACGGCGGGCCGGAGGTGGCCAACCAGCTCGCCGACGACACCCGTATCAAGGCGCTGTCGTTCATCGGCTCCTCCCGCGTCGGGGCGCTCTTGTACGAACGGGCCGCGAAAGCGGGCAAGCGCATGCAGGCGATGATGGGGGCCAAGAACCACTGCGTGGTGATGCCGGACGCCAACAGGAGCCAGGCGATCAATAGCCTGCTGGGCTCCGCCTTCGGCGCGGCGGGCCAGCGCTGCATGGCCAACTCCGTGGTGGTGCTGGTGGGCGAGGCGCGGGCGTGGCTGGACGAGCTGGTCGAGGGCGCACGCGGCATGCGCGCCGGTTCCGGCACCCAGCGCGAGGCGGATCTCGGCCCGCTGGTGTCGCCCCAGGCGAAGGCGCGGGTCGAAGGGCTGATTGCCCAGGGCGAGCGCGAAGGCGCGACGCTTGAACTCGATGGGCGCGGCTATCAGGTGGAGGGTTATTCTGAAGGCAACTTCGTCGGCCCGACACTGTTCTCCAACGTCACCGCCGAGATGCAGATCTACCGGGAGGAGATCTTCGGCCCGGTGCTGTGCGTGGTCAACGTGGCGAGCCTCGACGAGGCGATCGCCTTCATCAACGCCAACCCCAACGGCAACGGCACCTCGATCTTCACCAGTTCCGGCTGGGTGGCCCGGCGCTTCGAGACCGACATCGACGTCGGCCAGATCGGCATCAACGTGCCGATTCCGGTGCCGGTGGCGTACTTCAGCTTCACCGGCTCGCGGGGTTCGAAACTCGGCGATCTCGGCCCCAACGGCAAGCAGGCGATCGCCTTCTGGACCCAGACCAAGACCGTGACCGCCCGCTGGTTCGCGCCGGAGAACGTCTCCGGCGGCATCAACAGCACGATTTCGCTGGGCTGAGCCCTGCGGGTCAGGCGTCGAGCAGCGGCAGGCTCTGTTCAAAAAGACGCTCGATGGGACCGAGCTGGCTTTCGTGAAGCACCAGGAGCGTGGAGAGATCGCCCGCGTGGCCGCTCGGCGGCACCAGCAGGGCGAACTCGCCCTCCTCGAGATGGAACTCGTGGATCTCGCGCGGGCCGAGCGGCGTCTCGCACAGCGAGCAGCGGTAGGGCTCGTCCTCGCCGTACACCAGGCGGTGGTACATCTTGAACAGCGTATAGAGCGCAAGCCCGCCCTCGAAGGCGGGCCAGCGCGCAGGCGACGCCGCGACCTCGGCGCTCACCGTCGCGCCCTCGGCCTGGGCCTCGGCAATGGCCTCGGCCAGAGGGGCGGCCAGGATGGCGCCATTGTCGGCGGGCAGCGGGGCATTGCCGCGCACCGCCCGGTCGAAGTCGCTCACCGCGGCGCGAAAGTCCTCGAGTGACGCCAGCGGGTAGTCGACGTGCTCGAGCTCCTCCGGGACGAAACTGCCGTTCTGCCAGCCGTGAATCACGCGTAGCGTCACCCGGCCGCGCATCATCGGACGGGCCAGCAGCATGTAGAGCACTACCTTGAGATGCAGCTCGCGCTCCGGGGTGCTCTTGTCGAAGGCGTGATAGGGGGCGGCGAACAGCCGGTGCAGGCGCCCCTGAATGTGTTCCTTGGCCTCGATGACGGACATGACGGGTTCCTTTGCAGCATCGTCTAATCTAAAAGTACGGCTTTTTCATCGCGCTGGCACTCATTATTATTCACTTCCCCGCCCTTGCGCCGCGCCTTAGGCTAGAGCCCTTCGACGGCTGCGTGCCGACCCCGATTTCCCGACGTTTTACAAGGATGCGAAACGATGATCCGCAGCATGCTGACCACGCCCGATGGCCAGGTTCGAATCGGCGGCGCCGAGCTTTTCGAGCAGTGGCAAAAGGACCCGCAGGGTCATCTCTGGCTCGACCTGCAGGCCGAGCCCCAGGAGGTGGAGCGCGGCTTTCTAGAGGGTTTGAAGTGCCACCCGCTGGCCATCCAGGATGCCCACAAGGAGCGCCATCCGCCCAAGATCGAGGAGTTCGACAACCACACCCTGATCATCTATCGCGGCATCTCGTCCTTCGATGCCGAGCTCAATTACGTGCCCCAGCAGGTCTCGTTCTTCGTCGGCGAGCGCTTTCTGGTGACGCTGCACCCGGGCGAGGCGATGAGCATCGAGCGGCTGTTCAATGCCCAGGGTCAGGCGCTTTTGGCGCAGTCGCCGGAGCGGGTGGCGCTGCGCGTCATGTACATCTCCGCCGGGTTCTACAGCGACAGCCTCCTCGAATTCGAGACCGCGCTGAGCGATCTCGAGGACGAGTTCCAGGACAACGGCAACGATGTGCTGATGCGCCAGCTCACCCTCTACCGATCGCGGCTGGTCAAGATGCGGCGAATATTCAGCTACCACAAGGGCATCACCCAGGAGCTCACCGCCTACGACTACGAGCACCTGCCGCGGGATCAAAGCGAGACCCTGCACGCGATCAACGACGTCGCCGAACGCTTCGAGCGACTCTACAGCCTGACCCAGATGTACTACGACATCTGCGGCGACCTGATCAACGGCTACATCTCGATCTCCTCGCACCAGCTCAACATCACCATGCGCGTGCTGACGGTGATCACCGCGATCTTCGTGCCATTGACCTTCATCGCCGGCATCTACGGGATGAACTTCGAGAACATGCCGGAGCTCGGCTGGCGCTACGGCTACTTCTTCGTGTGGGCGCTGATGCTGTCGATCGCCGGCGCGCTGATCTGGTACTTCCGGCGCAAGAAGTGGTTTTGAGTCGTCACCGCGCGCGAGGGGGATGGAGAACGCGCTGAAGTTTGATAGGGTCTTGCAAACCCACGCAGAACCCGACGAAGGAGAACTTCGATGGCCGACGCGCACTTCCCCGTTCCCGCCACCATGGCCGCCATGCGGTTGACCGGCCACGGCGGCATCGACAAGCTCGAGTACCGCGAGGATGTCGCCACCCCCACGCCGGGCCCCGGCGAAGTGCTGGTGAAGGTCACTGCCACGGCGAAGAACAACACCGACCGCAAGGCCCGCGAAGGGCTCTACCCGACCAAGGGGCGTGAAGAGGTGACGTCGTTCGCCATGGGCGGCGCGCCCACGCTGACGTTCCCGCGCATCCAGGGCGCGGACATCGCCGGGCGCGTGGTGGCGGTGGGCGAGGGCGTCGACGCCGCGCGCATTGGCGAGCGCGGGCTTCTGGATTTCAACCTCTACCCGGATGCGCGCGCCGATATCAACCTCGCCCCGGACTACTACGGCCACGGCGCCGACGGCGGCTTCGCCGAGTACGTCGCGCTGCCTTCCGAGCAGTTTCATCACATCCCCAACCCCGATCTTGGCGACGCCGAGCTCGCTTCGATGGGCATGTGCTCCTATCAGACGGCGTATCACATGATGACCGCCGCCGGCGTGAAGGCTGGCGAACGGGTGCTGGTCAGCGGCGCCAGCGGCGGCGTGGGCACCGCGCTGATCCAGCTCTGCCGCGTGATCGGCGCGATCCCCTACGCGGTGAGCCAGCCGGACAAGGCGGAGGCACTTCTGGCGCTCGGCGCCGAGGCGGTGATCGACCGGGGCGATCTCGATACCTTCGTTGCCCGCGTGCTCGAGGCCACCGGCGGCGCGCCGATCGACGCGGTGATGGATCTGGTCGGCGGGGCGATGACCGATCTTTTCATCGACACCATGATCGCGGACATGAGCGCGCGCGAAACCTACCCGCGGCTTTCCATCGCCGGGGCCAGCGGCGGCAACGTCAGCGAGATCATGTGGACGCGCATCTACCTCTACCAGGTGCAGATCTTCGGCGTCTCCCACGGCACCCGCGAGGAGGCCGCGCAGCTGATGGCCTGGATCCGGGAAGGCAGGCTTTCGCCGGTGCTGCACGCGACCTTCAAGCTCTCGCAGCTGCACGAGGCGGAGCGCTACTTCGTCAGCCGGGGCAGCGATTATCTGGGCAAGATCGTCATCGTGCCGGACGCTGAGTGGCAGACCCACGGCGCGCCCTTCGCGCTTGCCCGCTGAGCTTCCCCATTGCCGTGTCTTCGATTCGAACGAGGAGTCGCCTTGTTGAACACTCGCCATAGCATCCAGTTGATGGACACCCACGCCGGCGGCGACGTCAGCCGCATCGTCACCGCCGGCATCGACGCGCTGCCCGGCGCCACGGTGCGCGCGCAGATGGAGTACCTGCGCGACGACGCCGACGGCCTGCGCCGGCTGCTGCTCGAGGAGCCCTACGGCATTCCCGAGATGTCGGTGGATTTGCTGGTACCGCCGACCCACCCGGAAGCAGTGGCGGGCTACATCATCATGGAAGTGATGGGCTACCCGATCTATTCCGGCTCGAACACGCTGTGTACCGCCACGGCGGTGCTCGAACTGGGACTGGTGCCCAAACGCGAAGGCCTTCAGCGCTTCAAGCTCGAGGCTCCGGCGGGGCTGGTTCAGATCGAGGCACGGGTACACGACGGGGTGGTCGAGTCGGTGACCTGCGAGGGGCTACCCAGCTACATCGACACCTACCGCGATAGCCTCATGGTGCCGGGCGTGGGCGAGGTGACCTACTCGATCGCCTACAGCGGCGGCTTCTACGCCCTGGTCGACGCCGAGGCGCTCGGCTTCAAGCTGACCCTCGACGAGGAGGCCGAGCTCGCCGCCTGCGCCTACAGGATCGTCGAGGCGATCAAGGCCAAGCGCGGCTTTTCCCACTACACCCTGGGCGACGTGGGGCCGCTGCCGTTTCTGCACTTCATGGGGCCGGAAGAGGCGGTGGGCGAGGGCTATACCCGTTCGCGTTCGGCCACCTACGTCCACCCCGGCGTGATCTGTCGCAGCACCACCGGCACCGGCACCTCGGCGCGGCTTGCGCTGATGAAGTATGAAGGGCGCCTCGAGATCGGTGACAAGCTCGAAACCGTGTCGCTGCGCGAGACCGGGTTCATCGGCACCTTCACCGGCACCCACCGGGAAGGCGCCTACCAGGTGGTCGAGAACACCATCACCGGGCGCAGCTACGTGCTCGCCGAGTCGACGATCGTGATCAACTGCGAGGACCCGATGGTGCGCTGCGGCGAGCTGCACCACATCCTGAGCGACCGGCACCGGGACGCCGACTCCGGTTAGGGCGAGACCTTGCCGCGCAGCGACTTGATCGCTCCCTTGCGAGTCTTGTCGTCCACCCGGCGGCGCTTGGCGCCCTTGCTGGGCTTCGTGGGGCGGCGCACCTTGCGCGGCTTGACCGCCTCCTTGATCAGCGCCTTGAGCCGCGCCAGGGCGTCCTCGCGATTGAGTTCGAGAGTGCGGTGGCTCTGGGCTTTGATGATGATCACCCCCTCCTTGGTGATGCGCTGATCCGACAGCGCCAGCAGCCGCTCCTTGTAGAAGCGTGGCAGCGTCGAGCGCTGGATGTCGAAGCGCAGGTGCACCGCCGAGGCGACCTTGTTGACGTTCTGCCCGCCGGCGCCCTGGGCGCGAATCTGGTGGATGTCGATCTCCCACTCCGCCAGGGTCACGTTGCTTGAAAGCGTCAGCATGTCGGCTCCTTCTAGCCTGCCAGGTTGGTGATCGACTCGCCGTCGAGAAAGGCGCGCAGGTTGGCGAAGGCGTCCCCGAAGTAGAGCTCGAAGCTATCCTTCTCCACGTAGCCCAGGTGCGGCGTGGCAATGACGTTGGGAAGCGCGAGCAGCGGATGCTCGGTCACCGGCTCCACATCGAACACGTCCACCGCCGCGCGGCCCGGGCGGCCCTGTTTTAATGCGGCTTCGAGTGCGCCTGGTTCGATCAGCCCGGCGCGGCTGGTGTTGACGATCAAGGCGTCTGGCTTCATGCGCGCCAGGTGCGACGACGTGACGATGCCTTGGGTCTTGTCGTTCAGGCGCAGGTGCAGGGTGAGCACGTCGGCGCGCTCGAAAAGCTCCTGCTGGTTCTGCACTACCCCAAGGCCGTCGGCGATGGCGCGCTCGCGGCTGCCCGCGCGGCCCCATACCAGCACCTTCATGCCGAAGGCCTGGGCGTAGCGCCCGACCACGCTGCCGATGCGCCCGTAGCCGAAGATGCCGAGCGTACGCCCCTTGAGTCCGGTGCCGAGCGTACGCTGCCAGCGCCCGGCCTTCAGGTTCTCCACCTCCTCGGGGAGGTGGCGCATCGCTGCCAGTACCAGCGCCCAGGTCAGCTCCGCGGCGGCGTCCGGCGAGCCCTTGCCGGTCATCACCGTCACGCCGTGGCGCTTGCAGGCGGCAAGATCCACATGCGCCGCGCCGCCGCCGGTCTGGCTGATCACCTTGAGCCTCGGCAGGCGCTCGAGCAGCGCGGCGGTGATCGGGGTGCGCTCGCGAATCAGCACCAGGGCGTCGGCGTCCTTGAAGCGCTCGACCTGGGCATCGAGCTCGGTCACGGTGTCGTTGTAGATCGTCACCGCGAGGCCCTCGAGCGTTGCGAAGGCGTCGAGGTAGCGAACGCAGTCCTGGTAATCATCGAGAATGACGATGTGCACGGGCGTCTCCTTTCGGTGCGGGCGAGTCCATGAGTCTCTGGACCTTCATTAAAGCACACGCCGCAAGCGCCGTTGAATGCCGGCAGGTAAGCTTGGCTATTCTTGAGCCCACGACCATCCAGAGCCCATTCCAGGAGAAGCACCATGAGCGAGTATCTGATCGACGAAGGGGCGCTGAGCGCCGGCACGCTTTACCGGCTGATGTCCGGGGCGATCTGCCCGCGACCGATCGCCTGGGTAGCGACCTGCGACGCCGAGGGACGCAGCAACCTGGCGCCGTTCTCGTTTTTCAACGTGGCGAGCGTCAATCCGCCGGTGCTGGCGTTCTCGCCGCTGCTCGATGGCGAGGGCTGCGCCAAGGATACGCTGAACAACATCGAGGCGACCGGGGAGTGCGTGGTACACGTGGGAAGCGAGGATCTGATCGAGGCGCTCAACGCCTCCAGCGCCTCCCTGGCACCCGGCGAGGACGAGTTCGCCCACGCCGGGCTCGACAAGGCGGCGATGGCCGGGGTGCGCGTGCCGCGTATCGCCACCGCCCCCATCGCCTTCGGCTGCACGCGCCATGACGTGATTCGCTTCGGCGACCAGCCGCTTTCCGGCTCGCTGGTGCTGGCCCGGGTCGTGAGTCTCTACGTGGACGAGCGTATCTGGGACGGACGCCACGTGGACATCGACGTGCTCAAGCCCACCGGACGGCTCGCCGGCAACGACTACCTGCGCGCCACCGACCGTTTCGTGATCGAGCGCCCGCGCTGAGCTGCCAGCGCAGCGGCAAGGCAAAGGGTGGGTGGCGCTCAAGTCGGCGGCGTTTTGGCCGATAGACTCCCCCGAGGTGCGCGCATTGCGTTCCAGCCGGGGGGAGTGCCCACAAGGCACGGCCACGCTTTCAAAACGATGACTATAAGCGAACACCAAGAATGAAGAAGTCGTTAAGTATTCGTACCATGCTGATCACCCTGTTTGCGGCGGCGGTGCTGGGGGCCGGCGTGCTCGCCGCGACCGGCTGGCTGACCAATCAGCGGCTCGTCGATGCCCAGCGCTACATCACCGGCGACGTGCTGCCGCTCCAGGAGGCCAGCCGCCATCTGGTGCTGACCATGGGCGCCTTCGGCCAGCGCCACGCCGACCTGCTCGCCGCCCAGAGCGATGCGGCCCTCGAGGCGGTCACGCCCCAGGCGGCGCTGGACGAGCGTTTCCAGCGCGGCCGGGCGGACCTGGCGCGCCTGGAG
>NZ_JAMZBC010000005.1 GCF_024158715.1 Halomonas sp. 707D7
GCGCGACATCGAGCTGCCGGAAGGCACCACCATCGGGGCGATGGTGCGCGGCAAGGAGGTGATCATCGCCCACGGTGACGCGGTGGTGGAGAGCGGCGACCACGTGATCCTGTTCGTGATCGACAAGCGCCGGATTCGCGACGTCGAGCGGCTCTTCCAGGTCGGGCTGACGTTCTTTTGAGCGCTTCTGATCCCGTTTCCCACTCTTTCAGGAGCCGTTCGATTCCATGAGCCTGCGCGTCATACTTCGCATTCTGGGGCTTTTGCTGATGCTGTTCAGCCTCACCATGCTGCCGCCCATGTTGATGTCGCTATGGTTTCGAGATGGCGTCTGGTACGCCTTCGCCAGCGGCATCGCGATCACCGTGATGACCGGGCTTATGCTCTACCTGCCCAATCGCCGCGAGCGCAGGGAGCTGCGTATTCGCGACGGTTTCATCATCGCGGCGATGTTCTGGACGGTACTGGCGTTATTCGGCTCGATCCCGCTGATGCTGTTCGGCGAGAATGCGCTGCACTTCACCGATGCGGTGTTCGAGTCGTTTTCCGGGCTGACCACCACCGGGGCCACGGTGATTACCGGCATCGACTTTCTGCCGGAATCGATTCGCTATTACCGCCAGCAGCTGCAGTGGCTCGGCGGCATGGGGATCGTGGTGCTGGCGGTGGCGATCCTGCCGACGCTCGGCGTCGGCGGCATGGCGCTGTATCGCACCGAGATTCCGGGCCCGCTCAAGGACTCCAAGCTCACCCCGCGCATCACCGAGACCGCCAAGGCGCTCTGGTACATCTACGCCACGTTGACCGTAGCGTGCCTTGTGGCCTACATGCTGGCAGGCATGAACTGGTTCGATGCGCTGGGGCATAGCTTCTCGACCATTGCCAACGGCGGCTTTTCGACCCACGACGCCAGCATCGGCTACTTCAACAGCCCCGCCATCGAGCTGATCTGCGTGGCGTTCATGTTGATCTCGGCGTTCAGCTTCAGCCTGCACTTCATCGCCTGGCGGGAGAAACGCCTGATACACTACTTCCAGGACCCGGAAGCGCGCTTTCTGATGCTGTTTCTCGCGGGCCTGGTCACCGTCGCCACCGCCACGCTCTGGTTCACCGGCACCTACGATACCCTTCACGGGCTGCGCCACGCGCTGTTCGAGGTGGTGTCGGTGGCGACCACCGCGGGCTTTGCGGTAGCGGACTTCTCCGCCTGGCCAGGCGCGCTTCCGTTTCTTTTGTTCATCGCCGCCTTCGTCGGCGGCTGCTCTGGCTCCACCGCCGGCGGCATGAAGGTCATCCGTATCATCCTGATTCTCAAGCAGGGCATGCGCGAGGTGATGCGCCTGATCCACCCCAATGCGGTGATCGCGGTCAAGGTCGGCAAAGTGAGCGTACCCGATAGCATCGCCCAGGCGGTATGGGGCTTCTTCTCCGCCTACGTGATGCTGTTTTTCTTGATGCTGGTGGGCGTGATGGCCACCGGCGTCGACCAGATCACCGCCTGGTCCACGGTGGGCTCGGCGCTCAACAACCTGGGCCCGGCCCTGGGCGAGGCCAGCGAACACTACGGCGACATGCCGAATCTCGCCAAGTGGATTCTGGTGCTGGCGATGCTGCTGGGTCGCCTCGAGATATTCACCGTACTGGTTCTCTTCACCCCCGCGTTCTGGCGCCGCTGAGGCGCCGGACGTGATCATCTGCGAGTAAACACCATGATGCAGGACGACGCCTCTTTACCGGATGCCGCCTCCCTCGAGACGCTTCCCGCCACCAGCGGCCCGTTGAAGGTCATTCAGGTCGGCGATACCCGCTACACCCTGCTGGGCACCGCCCACGTTTCCGCCGAGAGCGCCGAGGACGTCACGCGCCTGCTGGCAAGCGGCGCCTTCGACGCGGCGGCCATCGAGCTATGCGACGCCCGCCACCACAGCATGACCAACCCGGATGCCATGGGCGAGCAGGACCTGTTCCAGGTCTTCAAGCAGGGCAAGGCGGGCATGGTCGCGGCGAGCCTGGCCCTCGGCGCCTTCCAGCAGCGCATCGCCGAGCAGTCCGGCATCCAGCCCGGTGCCGAGATGCGCGCGGCGGTCGAGTCCTGCCGCACCCACGAACTTCCTTTGCTGCTGATCGACCGCGACGTGGGCGTGACCTTGAAGCGCATCTATCGCAACGTGCCCTGGTGGCAGCGCTTTTCGCTGTTCAGCGGGTTGATCGGCAGCGTCATGTCGCGCCAGGACGTCTCCAAGGAGGAGATCGAGAAACTCAAGGAGGGGGACATGCTGGAGGCGACCTTCAGCGAGTTCGCCGCCGAGTCCGAGACCCTCTACACGCCCTTGATTCGCGAGCGCGACCGCTACATGGCGCTGCGCCTTTGCGAGCAGGCGCCCCCGGGGCGCTTCAAGAACGTGCTGGTGGTGCTGGGTGCGGGGCACCTCAAGGGGACCGCCGAGCACCTCGAGGCGCCGTTGCCCGAGGAGCCGGCCGTCGAGCGCGAAGCGCTCGAGCACACTCCACCGGCGTCGAAGCTCTGGAAGGCGCTGCCCTGGCTGATCACCGCGCTGGTCATCACCGGCTTCGCCATCGGGTTCTCGCGCAATACCGACCTTGGCTGGCAGCTGGTGCTGGAGTGGTTTCTGATCAACGGCATCCTTGCCGGCGGGGCGACGCTGTTGGCGCTTGCCCACCCGGTCACGGTGATCGCCACCTTCTTCGCCGCCCCGCTCACCTCGCTCAACCCGACCATCGGTGCCGGCTTCGTCGCCGCCGGGGTGGAGCTCTACATGCGCAAGCCCAAGGTGCGTGACTTCTCGTCGCTCAGGCACGACGTCACCGCGCTCAAGGGCTGGTGGAAGAACCGCGTGTCGCGCACGCTCCTGGTGTTCATCCTGGCCACGCTCGGCTCGGCGATCGGCACCTGGGTGGCGGGCTTTCGCATCGCCGGGGCGCTGTTCGGCAGCGGCGCATGAACCGGATCGCCCGCGCCCCCTGGCAGGCGGATGCCCTGCTGCTGCTGGTCACGCTGATGGCCGCCGGCGGCTGGATCTTCTCCAAGGAAGCCCTGATGGGCATGCCGCCGCTTCTGTTCATCGGCACCCGCTTTCTGCTCGCCGGCGCCATCCTGCTGGGCTTCGCCTGGCCGGCGCTGCGCCGCCTGCCCGCCCGCCGCGTACGCCGGGGCCTGCTGGTGGGGCTTTTGTTCAGCGTGGCCACCGGGTTCTGGATCATGGGGCTTAACTACTCCCAGCACTTGGGCGAGAGCGCCTTCATCACGAGCCTCGGCATTCTGCTGGTGCCGGTGATCGGCATGCTGTTCGGCGAAACGCCGCCGCGCACCACCTGGATCGCGCTGCCCGTGGCGCTGACAGGCTTCGGGCTCCTGTCGCTCAACGCGGGTTTTCGCGTCGAGGTCAGCCAGCTACTGATGGTGTGCGCCGCACTCGGCTTCGCACTTCTGATCAACGTCAATACCCGCGTGGTGCGCAACGTCCCGGCGCTGCCGCTGACCACGCTTCAGCTGCTGGCGGTGGGCGCGGTGCTGACGCTTATGTCGCTGCTGTTCGAGCGCGCGCCCGTGGCACTCGATACCGCTATCTTGGGCTGGCTGCTGGCAAGCGTGGTGCTGTCGAGTTCGCTGCGCTATTTCCTGCAGATCAAGGCCCAGGGCATGACCACGCCGAGCCACGCCTCGGTGATCCTGATGCTCGAGGCGGTGTGGACCGCGCTGATCGCCGCCTGGTGGTTCGGTGAAACCATGACCGCCCTTCAGCTCATCGGCTGCAGCCTGATCTTCCTGGCGCTGCTCATCAACCGCTGGTACTGGGTGCGCAAGGTGCTGCGCCGCTGGCTGCCCACGAACGCCCGCGCCTAATCGCCATCCCGCCGCGCCAGCAGCCGCTGCATGGCCGGCGTGGGCTCATCGATCCGCGTGTAGAAACGGCTCGCCGCGTAGCTCTCGTTGAACACGTCGAAGTAGTCGTCGAGCACGCTCGCCGCCGTCTCGTCTCCGCCCTGGCGCAGCAGCTCGATGGCCACTTCGGCGGTGCACAGGTGCGCTTTCGAGGCGGGCTTTCTCAGCCGGTAGCGGGTTTCGCGCTCGGTGCGAAGCGGCAATACCGGCAACGCGTCCAGGTACGGGCTCTTGCGAAACATGCGCCGCGCCTGGCGCCAGGTACCGTCGAGAATGACGAATACCGGAATCCTCCCATTCGCCTTGGCGACGTGCACCGCATCGATGCCGACCACGCGCTCGGCGTAGTCCGGCTGGTCGTCGGGGAAGATCAGAAACGGCGCGTAGCGCGTATCCTGCAGCAGGGCCGCAAGTTCGGGGTCGAGCTCGGTGCGCGACCAGGTGAATACCCGGGTATCCGGCAGCACGTCGCGAATGAGTCGCCCGGTGTTGGTGGGCTTCATGTGCTCGAGCGAATGAGTGAGAAGCCATACCCGGGCCACGCTCTCGGCGCTCGCCTTGTAGGGGCACAGGCAGTTGAGCTTGGGCAGGTTGCAGCCCGGGCAGCGAATCACGAAGCTGCCGCGCGCCTTGAACTCGCGCCGTGGCGGGCGCGGATGCTCGGCAGGCGAGCCCGTTTCAGAGGAGGTATCGAAGGCGGACATCGGCGCACCTAATCAATCAAGGGGCGCCGAGTATAAAGCAGCGCCGGGCGCGTGACGAACACCGGTTACCGCTCAATCGAGCGCGAAACTCTTCTGGCGGCGCCACCGGTTGACCAGCGCCGGCACGCCTTCCCCGGCGGTGGTGTTGATGGCCAGCACCCCGGGCGGGGTCAGGGCGTCGGCGTCCGGGTCGATCAGCGCGCAGGGGGTGTCCACGCCGATGTAGGAGAGCAGCGAGGCGGCGGGCATCACCGCCAATGAGGTGCCCACCACCAGAAAGAAGTCCGCCTGGGCGGCGAGCGCGCAGGCCTGGTCGAACAGCGGCACCGATTCGCCGAACCAGACCACGTCCGGGCGCAGCTGGCTGCCCTTGTCGCACACGTCGCCCAGCGCAATGTCCCCCTTGATGGGGTAGCGAAGGCGCGCATCGACGCTGGAGCGCGCCTTCAGGATCTCGCCGTGCAGGTGCAGCACGCTTTTCGAGCCCGCCCGCTCGTGCAGGTCGTCGATGTTCTGGGTGATGATCGACACCGTGAAGCCGTCCTGCTCGAGGGCGGCCAGCGCCTTGTGGGCGGCGTTGGGCCGGGCGCGGCGAATCTGCTCGCGGCGCTGGTTGTAGAAATCGAGCACGCGCTTTGGATCGTCGCGAAAGCCCTCAGGCGTGGCGACCTTCTCGACCGGGTGCTCCTCCCACAGGCCGTCGCTGGCGCGAAAGGTCTTGATGCCGCTCTCGACACTGATACCGGAGCCGGTGAACACCACCAGGTGCGGCAGCGTCACCGCCTGCAGGTGGCTGTTATCCGCGGGCTCGCCTGCCAACATGGTTCCTCTCCTTGAAAAGCGCCCTCGGGCGGGCGCCTTTCAGACTAGGCGATGGCGCGGGCGGATGGCAACGCCATGGGTCAGTCCGCGACCAGGAAGTTGCGCGTCGAGCCGATGGACTCGACCTCGTTCTCCTCGCTGCGATCCTTGAGCGCGACGCCGGAAAGCCCGCGCTCGCGGACCTGTTCGAGCAGCCCCATCAGCCTGCGCGCCGCCTCGTCGACGCAAAGCCCCGCCGGGCGCACGTTGGAGATGCAGTTGCGCCGGTCGTCCCGGAGCCCCACCTGCGGTGCCCAGGTCAGGTAGAGGCCGAGGCTGTCCGGCGAGCTTAGCCCCGGGCGCTCGCCGATCATCACCAGCACCGCCGCCGCGCCCAGAAGCTCGCCGATCTCGTCGCCGATCGCCACCCGCCCCTGCTCGACGATCGTGATCGGCGCCAGCCGCCAGTCGTCTGTATCCTGCGCCAGCGCCCGGATGAACGCCTGCAGAAACGGCGCGCTGTTACGCTGCACCGCCAGCGCAGAGAGGCCGTCGACGATGACGATGGCGAGCCTTTTGGGCTCGACGCTTTCGGCGCACTTTTCGAGCGCTTCGCGCGAGGCCTCGTTCAACCGACGGCCGTAGTCCGGGCGCTGCAGGTAGATGGCACGCTCCTCGGCGCGGCTCTTGAGCGCGATCGGCGCGGCGTCAAGATCGAGCGCTTGCGTCAGCGCCTCGCGAAGCGCGTCGATGTCCAGCGGGCAGTGCACCGCATCCTGGGCGCGGGCGTGGGCGAGCTGGAACGCCAGCAGCTTGTCGGTGGGCAGGCTGACGCCGGCGCGACCCAGGCCGATGCGCGCGTCGGTGAAGGCGCGAAGCGCCGCCCAGGGGTTCTCGACCACGCCGTGGGTCTGCGGCATCGTCGGTGCTGGTGCTGGATCACGCTTCATGGCTCGCCTCCCCGGGGAGTTGACGCAAGCTCCGGGCGAAGGCCGCCGGCACGCGATCGCTCAAGCGATGGGTGTCGACGTCCGCGAAGATCTGCATGCGCGCAAGCCACTGCTCGAACTCGGGGGCGGCCTTGAGCCCCAGCGCGCGGCGGGCGTAGAGCGCATCGTGAAACGAGGTGGTCTGGTAGTTGAGCATGATGTCGTCGGAGCCGGGAATCCCCATCACGAAGTTGCAGCCGGCCACGCCCAGGAGCGTGAGCAGGTTGTCCATGTCGTTCTGGTCGGCCTGGGCGTGGTTCGTGTAGCAGACGTCGCACCCCATGGGCACGCCCAGAAGCTTGCCGCAGAAGTGGTCCTCGAGCCCGGCGCGGGTGATCTCCTTGCCATCGAACAGGTACTCCGGGCCGATGAAGCCGACCACGGTATTGACCAGCAGCGGGTCGAACTTGCGCGCCACCGCGTAGGCGCGCGCCTCGCAGGTCTGCTGGTCGAGCCCGTGGTGGGCATCAGAAGAGAGCGCGCTGCCCTGGCCGGTCTCGAAGTACATGACGTTTTGCCCGACGGTGCCGCGCCCGAGCGACTGCGCCGCCGCCTCGGCCTCGGCGAGGGTCGCCAGGTCGAAGCCGAAGCTTCGATTGGTCGCCTCGGTGCCGCCGATCGACTGGAACACCAGATCCACCGGGGCGCCCTGCTCGATCGCCTCCAGCGTGTTAGTGACGTGGGTGAGCACGCAGGACTGGGTGGGAATCTCGTACTTCTGGATCACCTCGTCCATCAGGCGCATCAGCTTGATGCTCTGGGCGACGTTGTCGGTGGCCGGGTTGATGCCGATCACCGCGTCGCCGCTGCCGTACAGAAGCCCGTCGAGAATGCTCGCGGCGATGCCGGTGACGTCGTCGGTCGGGTGGTTGGGCTGAAGCCGCGTGGAGAGCCGGCCTTCCAGGCCGAGAGTGTTGCGAAAGGCAGTGACCACGCGGCACTTCTTCGCCACCAGGATCAAATCCTGATTGCGCATCAGCTTGCTCACCGCCGCGGCCATTTCCGGGGTGATGCCGGCGCGAACCCTCGACAGCATCTCCGGCGTTGCCTGGTCCGAGAGCAGCCAGTTGCGAAAATCGCCCACCGTGAGATGGCGAATCGGCGCGAAGGCCGCCGCGTCGTGATCGTCGATGATCAGCCGTGTGATCTCGTCCTCTTCGTAAGGAATCAGGGCCTCGTTCAGAAAGGTGGTCAGCGGCAATTGTGCCAGCACCATCTGCGCGACCACGCGCTGCTCGGCGCTTTCGGCGATCACGCCGGCCAGGGCGTCGCCGGAGCGGGCAGGCGACGCCTTGGCCATCAGCTCGCCAAGCCCTTGGAAACGGTAGCTCTTGCTGCCTACCCGGGTACGGTACGTCGTGCTCATCGATCGGCCCTCCTCACACGGACTCGCCAGGCGCGAATGCTCCTTTCACCTTAGCGCCTGGCGCCGCATTCCGGTATCGCGTTTCGGCAAGAGCCGCCGCTACCGACGTCGGGTCGTCAGCCAGCGCCGGGCGAACTGATCGGCGGTGAGGGGGCGGTCGAAGAGATATCCCTGACCCTGGGTACACCCCATCGCGATCAGGGGGGCGATCTGCTCGGTGCGCTCGATGCCTTCGGCGATGGTGGCAAGCCCGAGGGTATGGGCCATGGCGATGATGGTGGCGACGATCACGCGGTCGTTCTCGCTGGTGAGCATGTCGCGAATGAAGGAGATATCGATCTTGATCTTGTCCACGGCAAAGCGCTTGAGGTAGGCAAGCGACGAGTAGCCGGTGCCGAAGTCGTCGATGGCAAGCCCCATGCCCTGCTTCTTGCAGTGCCGGGTCGTGGCGACGGCCTGTTCCGGGTTGACCATGACACCGCTTTCGGTCAGCTCCAGGCTGAGCGCCGAGGGCGGGATGGCATAGGCGGTGCAGTTCTCGAACAGCGCCTCGATCAGGTCGTTGTCATCGAACTGATCCGCCGCCACGTTGATCGCCAACTGCCCGGTGAGTTCGAGGCCCTGGGCATGCCAGGCGGCCAGTTGCCGGCAGGCCTTCTCGATCACGCAGCGGCCGAGCGCCACCATCATGCCGCGCTCTTCGGCGAGCGGAATGAACTCGCCGGGCGAGACATGGCCGAGCTCGTCGTCGTGCCAGCGGGCCAGCGCCTCGGCGCCGATCAGCGCGCCGGTTCGCAGGTCGACCTGGGGCTGGTAGTGCAGCTCGAGACGCTTCTCGGCGATGGCGCTTCCCAGCCGCTTGGCCATGTGGAGCTTCTCGCGCAGCCTCTGCTCCATCCAGGGTTCGAACAGGCTCACGCTCAGCGGCTGACGCTTGGTCTGGTACATGGCGATATCGGCGTACCGGAGCAGCCGGGGCGCCGTGCTCGCCTGGTCCGGGTAGAGTGACACTCCGACGCCTGCACTCATCTCCGCCGAGTGCTGCTCGATCACGATGGGCGGGACAAGTGACGCCTGCAGGCGCGCCGCCAGCGCAAGCGCCGCCTCCTGGCCCATGCCGCAGGCCAGGACCACGAACTCGTCGCCGCCCAGGCGCGCCAGGTAGTGCTCTTCACCCAGTACCTCGCCAAAACGGCGAGCCACCTCCTGCAGCACCCGATCACCCACATAGTGGCCGGCGGTGTCGTTCACTTCCTTGAAGTGATTGAGTCCCAGCAGCAAAAGCGCCAGGGGTGTGCTGGGCGTTGCATCGACATGCCGCGTCAGGTGGCGCATGAGCGCCGCCCGATTGGGCAGCCGCGTGCCTTCATCGCGATAGGCAAGCTCGCGGATACGCGCCTCGTCCTGCTGGCGCCAAAGCTCGGCCCCGACGCGCGCGGCGAAGATCTGCAGCACCGCGCGGGCGATGCGGGTCTGGGTCAAGGGCTTCTCGAACATCACGCCGACGACGCCGATCGGATTGCCCCGGGCGTCGTCCAGGCGGCGGCCGATATAGCCATTTACCCAGTCCAGCGTCCCCTCGGTCTCCGCCGGCATCTGGATATGGGCGCCTTTGAGTACCACGCACTCCCGCTCCCTGACGACCTTTTCGCAGGGGACGCTGGCAAGGCGATAACGCACGCCGGGCTGGCGTTCACCGCGCACGTGCAGCGAGACCATCGACGCGATCCCCGGATCGTGTTCGTCGAGCATGGCGATGAACCCGATCTCGGCGGCGAGCGCGTCAGCCATGTGCGCGGTCAGTCGGGACAGAAAGGCTTCGCCGTGATCGGCGGAAACCGCCGTGGCAACCTGGGTGACCGCGTGCTGGATACGCTGCTCTGTCTGGCGGCGCACCAGGCTGTCGAGGCCGAAAGCGATATCGTTGGCCAACTCGCCCAGCACCTCGCGCTCGCGCTCGGAAATGCCCTCCTCCTGGGCGTGGTAGCAGCTGAGCACGCCCAGCGGCTGCCCGCGGAACATCAGCGGAAGCGCAATGAAGGTCTTCACCCCCAGCATCAGGAGCGTCTGCTTGAGGGACGCGCTGACGCCACGGGCATCCTGTTTCCGGCCAAGGATGACGGGTTCGCCTTGCTCGAACGCCGCGCGTGCCAGCATGCGGCTGTAGCGCTTGATCATCAGCTGGCGCGGGCTGAACCAGGCGATCTCCTCGCCATCGCAATCAGACATCGCCTTCACCTTGAGCGAATCGGCCTGGCCTGGCTCGCCGGGCCGGCTGATCCAGGCGGCGGCGTAACCGCCGGTCTCGACGGCGACGTCGCAGCAGCCTTGCATCAGCGCGATTTCGTCCTGGGCGTTGACGACCGCCTCGCCGCTTTCGCTCAACAGCCGCAACGCCCGACGCTGGCGGGCAATATGGGTGTTCGCGCTGGCGCCGATCAACTGGCGTGAAAGCTCGGCCCCCGCCAGCCAGGCGACGATGCGCAGAAGATCGAGAGCGAAGGAAGGCAGCGTCAACGTCGCCGAATGCATCAGCGCGATGAAGCCGAGTCGGTGGGTATCGGCAGCACGCATGGGAACCCCCAGATAGCCTTCGACGGACAGCGCCGCCAGCTGGCTATCGCGCGGGAAGCGCTCTCGCGCCCCACCATCGACGAACAGTTCCGCATGCGTGTCGAGCTGAGCGGCCGGGGTCTCCTTGATCGGATAGGGTGCCTGCTCTCGCCACTGGCCGTTCGAGTAAAAGGCCAGCGGCGTGACGAAACTTTGATGTGAGTCAATACGTGCGATCACGACATGGTCGACCTTGAGCAGGGTGGCCAACGAGCGTGTCAGGTGTTGAAAGAACTCTTCCCGATGACGGCTGGCAAAGCTTTTCGAAAGCTGCTGCAATATATCTTGTGCAGGGTCGGGAAACATGGTATCAAGCGCCTCGAATGGGTATCAGCTAACTAAGTTTAATCCAATGTTCCAAGGCGGTATCGATCTTGAGCGTGACTCGATCGATGCGGCATTGGCGCCGCTCATCACACATACCCGAGTGATTACAACGTCATTCGTCGCAACGTTCCCCTTTAAATTGCAACGTGCCGCGCGGGGCCTTTTCGCCTATCGCTCGCTTACCTGCCGTGTGACCGGTAACGTGACGTTTTCCAGGTTGCACTATCGACAACCAGTAACGGGACCGTTCATGACAGCACCGTTATCGCCCGACAAAAATTTTCCGACGTTCCAGACTTTCGCTCTTATTCGTTCCGGTCAACGAGAATTATATTAATTAAATGAGCAAATTAAATAAAACCGCTTTTGGCGGTTTCTTCTTTATCACTACCAGCCTTTCATTATACCTAATTTTATATTATCAACTTTTAAAGTCGATCTTCAACCTGAATAGTCCTTCATGTCCATAGGCCGCTCCCCAACCATTTCCCTTTATAGGGAGGCCCAGGTGAAAAAAAACGAACAGCAGCGTATCGCTGGGAACATTGGTGGTGCTATCGCCAAGCAGCGTACCCGTTGCCAGATGACGCAGGAAGAAGTGGCGGAACGGCTGGGCATTGGAAACGAAGCGGTTTCACGCATCGAAAGGGGGCGTGTCATTCCCAACGTCATTCGGCTCATGGAGCTTGCCCAGATCTTCGATTGCGAAACCGCCGAGCTCTTGGGCGAAGCCAGCACACAAATAGACGATCAGACGCGACGCATAAGGTCGTTGCTTTTACCGCTCGAGCAAAGAGACCGCCAATTGATTCTCCAGCTGACGGAAAACCTGGCGAATCGCTTAAACGACGGCTCATGAATGCCGACCGCCGTCGTCGGTAGAGGTCAATGCAACCTTCAAGAAGATAGACAACGTTCGCTGCCATCGAAGAGCCGGCCATCGCCGGCTCGGCAAGAAGATCTTTTGCACTGATCTTGAATGTTATATTATCACATAACATTCAAGGGAGATGGATCGCATGTCTGACTTCAAGCCTCTGCCGGTCACCGTTCTGTCCGGTTTTCTGGGCGCCGGTAAAACCACCGTACTCAACCACATACTGGCCAACCGCGAAGGGCGGCGCGTGGCGGTGATCGTCAACGACATGAGCGAGGTCAATATCGACGCGGCGCTGGTGCGCGGCGGGCCGGGCGAATCGATGTTCGAAAACGAGGTGGCGCTCAATCGCTTTGATGAACGTCTCGTCGAGATGAGCAATGGCTGCATCTGCTGCACGCTGCGCGAAGACCTGCTCATCGAGGTCGGCAAGCTCGCCCGCGAAGGCCGCTTCGACTACCTGGTGATCGAATCCACCGGCATTTCCGAACCGCTGCCGGTCGCCGAGACCTTTACCTTCGAGGACGAAGAGGGCGAAAGCCTTTCCCGGGTGGCGCGGCTGGACACGCTGGTGACCGTGGTCGACGGCGCCAACTTCCTGACCCAGTATCGCGACGCCCAGAGCCTGGCCGAGGCCGGCGAGAGCCTGGGGGACGAGGACGAACGCAACGTGGCGGACCTGCTGGTCGACCAGATCGAGTTCTGCGACGTGCTGCTGGTCAGCAAGACCGATCTGATGAGCGAGTCCGAGCTCGCGTCGCTCAAGGCAGTGCTCACCTCGCTCAACCCCGACGCCGAGATCGTGCCGATCCGCCAGGGTAACGTCGCGCTGGACAAGGTGCTCGACACCGGCCGCTTCGACTTCGAGCGCGCCCAGCGCTCGCCGGGCTGGCTCAAGGAGATGCGCGGCGAGCACGTGCCGGAAACCGAAGAGTACGGCATTGCGAGCTTCGCCTACCACGCGCGCCGCCCCTTCCACCCGGCCAGGTTCCATGATCTTCTGCACTCGGAGTGGTTCGGCGAGCGCCTCTTGCGCTCCAAGGGCTTCTTCTGGCTGGCCAGCCGCCCGCAGTGGGCGGGCCAGTGGAGCCAGGCCGGCGGCATCGCTCATCACGGCGCTGCCGGCATGTTCTGGAAAGCCGTGCCGGAATCGCGCTGGCCCACCGATCCGGCGTATCGTGGCTTCATCGAGGAAAAATGGGTCGAACCCTTCGGCGACATGCGTCAGGAACTGGTGTTCATCGGTCAGAACATGGACCAGGCCCGCATGCGCGCCGCCCTCGACGAATGCCTTCTAAGCGAAGAGGACGTTCTCGAAGGTATCGAGGCCTGGAAGAAGCTGCCGGACCCGTTTCCGGCCTGGGAGTAAGTACGCGGCCTCGACGCCGCGCTCGTTACGATCTGTTTCGTATATGCAGGGGCCGCCTGGCCCCTTCTTCTTCGTGCACCGATCAAGCTCAGGGAATAAGACGCTCCGCGCGCAGGCGAGTGAACAGATCGAAAAACGCACTGCGGGTTTCGCGGAAGTGATCGAAGCCGAACTCGCGCATCTTGGTCACGTCGTTGACACACTCCTGCTCACGGCCCAGATCGGCGTCCGAGTGCCACCAGGAGGCGAGCTTGTCGACCTCCGGCTCGACCAAATCGTGCTTCTCGGCAATCTGGCGCCAGATACCGGCGCTATCCTTCATCTGCTCTTCCAGCGGCGTTGGCGTATCGGGGCATTCGGCCACTTCCAGTTCGAAGAACTCACCGATTTCCTGCCACATCCGGCGCCAGCGGAAGATGTCGCCGTTGACGGTGTTGAACGCCTCGTTGCGCGCGCCCGGCGTGGTGGCCGCCCACTCCATCTGGCGCGCCAGTACCAGCGCGTCGGTCAAATCGGTCAGCGCATTCCACTGGGTTTGCGAGCCCGGAAAGGTGAATGGCTGGCCGGTTTCCTTGCAGATCGAGGCGTAGACGGCTAGCGTCGTGCCCATGTTCATGGCGTTGCCGACGGCGTAGCCGATCACCGTGTGCGGGCGGTGCACGTTCCAGCTGAATCCGTCGCGCTCGGCGGCGGCGAACATCGTGTCTTCCAGGGCATAGTAGAAGTTGTCGCCGGGCACGCGAGGCGCGGATTCACGAAACGGCGTCTCCACCTTGCCGCTACCGTAGCTCTCGAAGGAGCCCAGGTACTGCTTGGTGCCGGTGACCAGCGAGACGTGCTGGATCTTTTTGTCCTGCAGGGCGTCGAGCAGGTTCTGCATCATGGCGCCATTGGCCTTGACGTTCTCCTTTTCGCTGTCCCGCTTGATCCAGGTGCAATAGAACACGTGGGTGATGGGCAGGTCGGCCAGCGCCTTTTGGGTTGCGTCACGATCGAGCAGGTCCGCCGTGACGGGAATGACGCCACTTTGCTCGCTCGCACGACGCGATAGTCCGTAAACGGTCCAGCCGCTGGCATTGAGATAGCTTGCCAGATTACCGCCGGTAATGCCGGTGGCGCCTACCACGAGCGCGTTGCCTTTACGCATGATGACTCCTTCGATGAACGTGTACTGCCCGCCTTTCCCAAGATCTTGCGACCTTGTTCATCGCGAGCGATGGCTTCCATTCTGGTAAGAGGCATCAGTTGCTACAATTGGAAAAATCGCAAATCTTTATTGCAACAGGTGCAACTCGATGGATCTCAATGCCCTGCGCGTGTTCGAGCGCGTCGCCGCTACCGGAAGCTTCACGGCGACGGCGCACCACTTTCACCGAGCGGTTTCGTCCATTTCGCGCCAGATCACCGCGCTGGAGGAGTCGCTGGGCCAGCAGCTCCTTTATCGCCACACGCGCGCCGTGACCCTGACCGAGGCCGGCGAGCGCTACTACCGCGATATCCGTGACATTCTCGGTCAACTCGACCTGGCGACCGAGGCACTCCAGGCCCCGGGCGCCGAGCCTTCCGGGCTTTTGCGCATCAACGCGCCGGTCGCCTTCGGCCAGCGCCAGATCGTGCCGATTCTGCACCGTTTTCAACGCCGCCACCCCGCCATCAAGGCAGAGCTGATGCTGACCGACCAGCTTACCGACCCGGTAAAAGAGAGTATCGATGTCACCTTCCGGGTCGGCGAACTTTCGGACACCACGCTGGTGGCAAGGCGTCTGGCCCCCATGAACTACGTGGTGGCGGCCTCCCCCGCCTACCTCGAACGCCAAGGCGTGCCGCCGACGCCCGAGGCGCTTTGCCAGCACGACTGCCTGCTCTATCAAGGCGAAATGGGGCGCCAGCGATGGTACTTCGCCCGGCCGGATGCCAGCAGCCCCATCATCTGCAAGGTAGAAGGCTCGCTTTACAGCAATAGCGCCGAGAGCCTGCTGCAGGCAGCGCTGATGGGCCAGGGTCTGGTGATGTTTCCTACCTGGCTGATTGGCGATGAGCTCGCCCGTCAAGCGCTGATTCCCGTGCTCGAGTCGTGGCGTGGCGAAGTAGCCCCCAGCCGGCGCGACATCCATGTGCTGTACGGCCAGCGACGCCTGACCGCGCCCAAGGTCAGCGCTTTTCTAAAGCATCTGTTCGAAGAGCTGGGCGACGTACCGCCCTGGGATCGCTGGCAAGCGCGAATAGCGAAACAAGCACCTTGATACCTTCTCCGGCTAAGGCATCACCACAAAAAAGAGAGGTTGGCGCCCCTCTCTCGTTTTCACTTCGCTCACAGCATCCGAGGCAGCCAGGTGGCAAGACTCGGGAAGACGACCAGCAGCGCCACCAGCAGCATTGAACAGAAGATGTAAGGAATGGCGGCGGAGTAGATCTCGCGCATGGTGGTGCCCGGCGGCGCCACGCCCTTCATGACGAAGAGCAGAAGCCCCAGAGGCGGTGTGGAAAAGCTGATCTCCAGCGCCAGCAGCACGATCACGCCGAACCAGATCAGATCGAACCCGAGCGCCTGGGCGAGCGGGAAGAAGATCGGTACCGTCAGCATCATGATCGAGATCTGCTCCATGAAGGTGCCCAGCACCAGGAGCACCGCGAACATCGCCATCAGCATCAGAATCGGCGACAGGTCGAACCCGGTGGCCCAGCGGATCAGCCCGCCGGAGGCGCCGGAAAACCCGAGCAGCTGGCTGAAGGTGGCAGAGCCGAACACGATCAGGTACGCCATCAGGGTGACCTTGAGGGCGCCTGCCACGGACTGGGTGAACGCCGCCCAGGTCATGCAGCGAAACGCGAAGCCCAGGATGATGACGCCCAGCGCCCCGAAGGCGGCGGCTTCGGACGGCGTTGCGAAGCCGACCAGCATGAGCGCGACGATGATCACCATGACGCTCAACATGGGCACGATGTCGGTGACGATCAGCTTGAGCTTGGCGGCAAGCGGCACGGGTTCGAGCTCGTAGGCCGGGGCGGCCTCCGGGTCACGCCTGGTCTGAATGAAGATGGTGATCATGTAGAAGCCGGCGAGCGTCAGCCCCGGCAGTATGCCGGCGATCAACAGCGCCCCGATGTCGATCTTGGCGAGCGTGGCCAGCAGCACCGCCAGCGCCGAGGGCGGGATGATGATCGCAAGCCCTCCGGTGCCCAGGATGGGCCCAATCGCCATCTTCTTCTTGTAGCCCCGGCGCTGCATCTCCGGCACCAGCAGCGACCCCATCAGTGCCGTCGATCCCATGGAGGAGCCGCTCAGGGTGGAGAACGCGGTACCGCCGACCACGGTGACGTAGGAGAGACGCCCGGGCACCTTGCCCATCAACCGGTCCACGGCGTTGAACATCTTCATGCCGAGCCCGGTGCGAAAGAAGAGCTCGCCCATCAGCAGAAACAGCGGTATCGGCACCAGATTGAAGCTCGATAGCGCGCCGAAGCCGTTGTTGAGCATCTGCATGATGCCTGCCTGACCGCCCATGAAGTGCCAGGCGCCGATCACGTTGGCCGCGAGAAAGGCGAGCGCGATGGGCGTGCCCACCGCCATGAAGACGAGAATCAGCGAGAGTAGAAACGCCAGAGCCAGATACCATTCCATTATTCTTTGATCCCCGCTTCGCCACTGTGAAGAATCTCCCGACCGACGACGAAGCGGCCGAACTCCACCGCCATCAGAGTGAAACTGACCGGAAAGACGATGGTGAGTATCCACTTGGGCACGAAATACGCGCGCACGTCATAGTCGCTGCGCTCGATGTTCATCATGAAAAGATCCAGCCCCTTCCAGGCCAGCACCAGGCTGACCAGTACGCACAGAAGCGCCACCGCCCGACTGAGAACGTTCAATACCGGCGGCGGCAGAATGGAGGTGAGCAGTTCGATATGCACGTGTCCACGCTGGCGCACCAGCCAGGGCGCGCCCAGCAAGGTGAGATAGAACATGGCGTACTCGGTGGAGAGAAAGAACCAGGCCGAGGGTTGAAGCCCTAGATTACGAATCACCACCGACAGCACCACCGCCACCATCAGCCATACCAGCATGATGGCGGCGAGCAGGGCCATACCGTTCAAGAGCCAAAGATAGCCGCGTCGTACGTAGCGCATAGAAAACCCTGGGCAGCGAGTGCATCACAAGAAAAGCGCAAGGCAACGCCTTGCGCTTCACGTTACAGATCGTTGAACTTCTCGATCAGCTCGTCGTAGTGAGTGAGCCCTGCGGGGTGACGCTCCATCTGGGTGCGCATGCGCGCCCAGGTGGCTTCACGGGCGGCTTCGGCGTAGCGCGTGGCGGCCTCGCCTTCCAGGGTCACCACGGTCATGCCGTTCTCTTCGAGGGCGGCCTGCTGCTCCACGGCGAGATCATCGAGGCGCTCGGCGCTGTCGCGCTCGTGCTCGATCGCCACTTCCTGAAGGATCTGCTGGGCGTCGGGGCTCAGCTGGTTCCACTTGTCCAAATTGACGATCACGCCCATGTCGGTGGAGAAGAAGGCAGGGTCGATACGGTAGTTGAGGAAACTGTCCCAGTTGAGGTCCTCGAGCCCGATCTGGGTCCAGCCGGTGGCGTTGACCACGCTGCGCTCCAGCGCCGAGTAGACGTCGGTGGTGGGCAGGCTGATCGGCTGGGCGCCGAGGTAGTCCTGGAAGAAGGCGTCGTAGACCGGATTGCTGCGCAGACGCAGCCCCGAGATGCTCAGGTTGCCTTCGCCGTCGAGCTTGGGCTCGTCGATGGTGTAGAGGTTGTAGTTCACGCCGCTGTCGAACCAGCCCAGGTAGTAGGTGCCCATCTTCTGCTGGTGAATCTCGTTGAGCAGGTCGAGGCCGCCGTTTTCCCGCGCGTAGATGGCGTTGGTGTTCGAGGCGACCATGGCGTCGCGCTCGGGCACGGTGCCGGCGTAGAAACTCGCGGCGGTGTAGGCCATGTCCACCACGCCGTTGCGTACCGCGTCAGGCTGCTCGGAAAGTCCGATGACCTCGGGGCCGCCGCGTACGTTGATCTGCACCACTCCTTCACCGCGCTCGTTCACCTTGTCCACGAACTCGAGAAAGCTCTGGGTGTAGATCAGCGACGGGGGGAAGGCGTGAACCGCCGTGATCTGGTCGAGGGCGAAGGCCTGGGTAGCGCCCAGCGCCGTCAGCACGCCGAGAGTGAGGGTTGTTCTTTTCATGAAGGGTCTCTCCTGCACGATGTTGTCTTTGAAAGCGCTTGTTGTCGTGATATCGCAAAAGGCGTGCATTTCTTGTCTGTATGGCTTCTTGTCTGTATGGCTTCTTGTCTGTATGGCTTCTTGTCTGTGTAGCTTCTTGTTTGCGTGATTTTTTATCGATGAAAACGGACCCGTCGATGGAACCGGGGGCCGTTTGCCGTGTCGCTCACCCCTTGCCGATCAGCTCGGCGCCGGGCGCCCGCGCCCAGGGAAACCGCTCGGCGTAGCGCGTGGCGAACGCGTCGATCTCGCCTTGATGCTGGCGGGTCATGTCGATGTCGTCCCAGCCGTTGAGTAGCTTGGTGCGCCATACCGGATTGATGCTGAACCCGACCTCGACTTCCGCGACGCGAAGGCGCTGCTCGACCAGGTCGATCTTGATGTCCTGAACGTCCGCCAGCACCGCGAGCAGCCGCTCGGCGTCGTCCTCTTCCACTACCGCCGGCAGCAGGCCGTTGTTGACCGCGTTGGAGGCGAAGATATCGCCGAAGCTCGGGGCGATCACGCAGCGAAAACCGCCATCGACCAGGGCGTAGACCGCCGCCTCCCGGGAGGAGCCCGCGCCGAAGTTGCGCCGGCTCACCAGTACTTCGGCGCGCTCGGCGCCGGGCTTGTTGAGGGCGAAGTCCGCATCGAGTTCGCCCTGGGCATCCCTGCGCACATCGAACAGCAGAAACTGCCCGTAGCCCACGCTTCGCGGCTCCTTCATGAAGCGGGCGGGAATCAGTTGATCCGTATCCACGTTGGCCGCGGGCAGACCGATCCCCGGGGCGGTCAGAATATCGAGGGGCTTCATGGGGTGTCTCCCGAGGATGGACTCGTCGCGACCAGCGCGCGCACGTCGCTCAACCGGCCTTCCACGGCGGCGGCAGCCACCATGGCCGGCGACATCAGATGGGTGCGTGCGCCCGGCCCCTGGCGACCCTTGAAGTTGCGATTGGTGGTGGAGGCGCAGCGCTCGCCCTTGGGTACCATGTCGCCGTTCATTCCCACGCACATGGAGCAGCCCGAGTGGCGCCACTCGAGCCCCGCCTCGACGAAGATACGATCGAGCCCTTCGGCCTCGGCCTGGCGCTTCACCTGGGTGGAGCCCGGGGACACGATCCCCGGCACCCGGCTCTTGCGCCCGCTCAACACCGCCGCCGCCGCGCGCAGATCCTCGATTCGTGCATTGGTGCAGGACCCGATGAAGACCCGGTCGATGGCGATGTCGGTCAGCTTCTGTCCGGGCGTGAGCCCCATGTAATCGAGGCTGTCGCGAATCTGGCGCGCCTTGGCTCGGTCGTCGCTTTCGTCGGGTACCGGCACGCAGCGGTCGATCGGCAGCGCCTCCTCCGGGGAGACGCCCCAGGTCACGGTCGGAACGATCTCGGCGGCATCGATCACGATCTCGAGATCGAAGGTGGCGCCGGGGTCGCTCGAAAGCGTGGACCAGTAGGCACAGGCCTCGATGAACGCCTCGCCTCGAGGGCTATAAGGGCGATCCTTCAGGTAGTCGAAGGTGGTCTGGTCCGGGGCGATCATGCCACAGCGCCCGCCGCCTTCGATGGAGAGGTTGCAAAGGGTGAGTCGCGCTTCCATGGAGAGTGCGCGAATCGCCTCCCCGGCGTACTCGATGGCATAGCCACGAGCGCCGTCGGCGCCCAGCCGGGCGATCCAGGTCAAGGCGATGTCCTTGGCGGTCACGCCGGGGTCAAGACGCCCCTCGAGGGTGATGCGCATCACCTTGGGCCTGGTCTGCCAGAGTGTCTGGGTGGCCAGCACGTGGGCCACTTCCGAGGCGCCGATGCCGAAGGCGATGCTGCCGAAGGCGCCATGGGTCGCGGTATGGCTGTCGCCGCAGACCATGATCAGCCCCGGCAGGGTCAGCCCCTGCTCCGGCCCCATGACGTGGACGATGCCCTGGCGCGGGTCGTCGAGACCGAAAAGGGTCACGCCGTGGCGCTGGGTGTTGTCGCTGAGCTGCTCGATCATCGAGCGCACCTTGGCATCGTCGACCTGCTCGAGGCTTCGTGACCGGGTCGGCACGTAATGATCGGCGATGCCGAAGGTCAGCGCGGGCCGCGCCACGGGCAGTTCACGCTCGGCCAGCTTGTTGAAGGCGTGAAAGGAGCCTTCGTGCACGAAGTGGCGGTCGACCCATAGAAGGCTCTGGCCGCTCTCGCTGCGGTGCACCTCGTGGGCGCGCCACACCTTGTCGAATAGCGTTGTCGGGGTACTCATCGTTCGCTGTCCCGGCCTGTGCCGCTGCGGGCACGCTTTTATTGATATTGGCGTATCGTTGGGCCTGTCGAGGAGATAGGGCTCTTCTCCTGTCACCCCATACAACTAGCGCAGTTGTTATCGACGGGTCAAATGTATTTTTTATTTTTTTAAATCTGTATCAAATTTAATACATATGGAGCGCATCACGACACGCCATCGGTGGGTGTGCTCCCGACTCTCGGCTCCCAGTAGCGCGAGCTGTCGTCGCCGTTGCGCTCCAGGTCGATCTGGAACCGGTAGCGGTCGGGGCGATAGAACGCCTCGAGATGCTCGACGCCCCGGCCCTGTTCGTCGAAGACCACGCGGGTCAGCGCGATCAGAGGAGAGCCCACCGATACCTCGAGCGCCTGGGCGATCTCGTGGCCGGCCAGGGTGGCGGAAATGGACTGGGAAGCATGGTCCACCTTGACGCCGCTGCGCTCGAGCAGTTCGAACAAAGGCGTATTGGCCAGATCCATCTCGTCGTAATGCAGCGCGATGGACTCGGGCACGTGAGTCACCAGATAAGAGAACGGCTTCTCGTCGATCATGCGCACGCGCACCGAGCGTTGTGCCCGGCTGCCCGGGGCCATGCCCAGACGCTCGCCCACCGGCGCAGGCGGCGGCCCGTAGCCGAACTCCAGAAGCCGTACCTGGGAGGCCTGGCTCATCTTGCGCATGTTGGGCATCAGATTCGAGACGCTGGCCGTCATCACCGTGGCATCGAGCGGCTGCTCGAGTACCACCGTACCCACCCCGGCCTGGCGCCGCACCAGCCCCGCCGCATCCAGCGCTTGAATGGCGCGGCGTACCGTCACCCTCGAGACGCCATGCTGCTCGGCCAGCTTGTTCTCGCCGGGCAGCTTGTCGCCCGCGGACAGCCGCCCACTCAGGATGGCATCCTTGAGCAGCAGATAGATGCGATGCGACTTCGTTCCCCCTACTGCGCTGCCATGACGCTGACTCACTCCCTGGCCCATCTGCTCTCTCCCACGTCTTGTAAAAAATTCACGCTGCACTTGACGCCGCCCACAGGGTAGACATAAAAATGTATCAAATATAATACATATGAGAGTTCTTTTTTAAGACTTAACGTGCTGCACCATTATCACCGACGATACCGACATTCGCCTAACCCGCCACTACAAGAGAGGTTCACCATGAACCATGAGGCCGGTCCACACCGCGCGAGCGACAAGACGCGGGTCCGCGATTTTCTCGCCGCCATGGAAAGGCGCGATCTCGTCGAGGCCGAGGGTTATCTGGCTCGGTCAGTGGTGATGCGGTTCCCCGGTGCACCGCCCTTTCGTGACCTGCACGACGTGGTGAGCTGGGCACGTACCCGTTACCGGAGCGTACGCAAGACGTTTCACGCGGTCGATCACTGCGTCACTGCCGAGGCATCCATCGTGGTCTGTCACGGCGAGCTTTCCGTGACCTGGCTCGACGGTACCACGGCCGAGGGCGTGCGCTTCATCGACCGTTTCGAGCTCAAGCACGGCTTGATCACTCGCCAGGACGTCTGGAACGACCTGGCGCTCGCACCAGGCGTCCCGCTGACCGGCCAAGACGCCTGATTATTACAACGCCCGACCATCACCAAGAGAGCCCTATGACACGCCGAGAGTCCGCCTCCACCACATCGTCGTTGAAACGACACCTTCACGACCCCGCCATCGTGGTCGCCCCCGGGGTCTTCGATGCCCTGGGCGCCTCGCTTGCCGAGCAGGCCGGCTTCGATACGGTTTACCTTTCCGGCGCCAGCCTCGCCTACACCCAGCTGGGGCGACCCGACATCGGCCTGTTGAGCATTACCGAGGTCTGCACCGCGATGTCGCACATTCGCGAGCGCACCGAGCTCTCGGTGGTGGTGGATGCCGACACCGGCTTCGGCAACGCCATGAACGTGATGCGAAGCGTCCGCCTTTTGGAGCGCGCCGGCGCCAACGCCATCCAGCTCGAAGACCAGACCTACCCCAAGCGCTGCGGCCATCTGCGCGGCAAGACCCTGGTCTCCAAGGGCGAAATGGTCGGAAAATTGCATGCAGCCCTCGACGCGCGGCAAAGCGAAGAGACGCTGATTATCGGCCGTACCGACGCGCTGGGCGTGGAAGGCACCGACAGCGCCATCGAGCGCGCCCAGGCCTATTTCGAGGCTGGCGTGGACATGCTGTTCATCGAGGGCATTCGCACCGACGAGGACATCGACAAGATCATGACCCGATTCAAGGGCAAGGTGCCGATCATGGCCAACATGGTGGAAGGCGGCGATACACCGCTGCAGAACGCCCAGGCACTGGAAGCGCTCGGCTTCTCGCTGGTGATCTTCCCGGGCGCGCTGGTGCGAGCGATCACCCACATGGCGAGCCGCTTCTTCGCCACGCTGAAAGAAGACGGCACCACCGACGCCTTCCGCGACCAGATGCTCGATTTCAAGCAGCTCAACGACTACCTGGGCACCCAGAAGATGCTCGACATGGGCCAGCGCTACGAAGAGCGCGGATAAGCGCCGCCAGGCGACCACTTTCAATTTCAATAACGACAAGACAGGAGGCAGCGATGCAGACGACGGACAAGACGGCCAAGGAGCTCTTCTTCGAGGTGATGGCCAATCCCCAGCGGGTGCCCTTCGGCTTCGGCAAGAAGGCGGTGCTGGTCAACGTCGACCCGCAGAAGGCGTACACCCGTACCGACCTTTACAAGACCGCCTACGAGACCGACCCGAAGCAGCTCGAGTACACCAACCAGCTGGCGCGCGGCTTTCGGGCGAGAGGCTGGCCGGTGGTCTGGACCCACGTGGCATTTCTCGACTCCGCCGAGGACGCCGGCGTCTGGGGCACGCGTACCGACACCCCGGACTCGCTGCAGAACATCAAGTACGGCTCCGAGCGAGCCGAGTTCGACGAGCGCGCCGAGATCGACCGCGCGCGTGACGTGATCTACACCAAGCGCATGCCTTCGGCGTTCTTCGAGACGCCGCTGCAGTCACTGCTGGTGTGGCACCAGGTGGATACGGTCATCATCACCGGCGGCTCGACCTCGGGCTGCATTCGCGCCACCGCGGTGGAGAGCCTTTCTCGCGGCTATCGCACCATCGTGCCGATGGAGTGCGTGGCGGACAAGCACGAGAGCTACCACTACGCCAACCTGACCGACCTGCACCTGAAGTACGCCGACGTGCTGCCCGTGGCCGATGTGCTGGCCTGGCTCGAGGGCTGAGGAGCGAACGATGAAAGAATCCCTTGGCGTGTACGACTACTGGGCCTATGACCAGCGCCCAAAGATCGAGTGGCCGGGTGGCGCCAGAGTCGCCTTCTGGGTCGCCCCCAACATCGAGTACTACGAGCTCGACCCGCCCCAGAACCCAAATCGCAAGCCCTGGCCCCACCCGCACCCGTCGGTGCCCGGCTTCAGCATTCGCGACTACGGCAACCGGGTCGGCCACCAGCGCCAGATGGCGCTTCTGGACAAGTACGGCGTGCGCGGGTCGGTGTCGCTGTCGACGGCGCTTTGCGAGCATCACCCGGAGATCATCCAGATGTGCCGGGAGCGCGACTGGGAGTTCTTCAGCCACGGGATCTACAACACGCGCTACACCTACGGCCTGAGCGAGGCCCAGGAGCGCGCCATGATCCGTGACAGCATGGAGACCATCCATCGCCACACGGGTCAGGCCTGCGCCGGGTATCTGGCACCGGCGCTGTCGCACTCCGAGCACACTCTGGACCTGTTCGCCGAAGTGGGCGAGGAACTCTTTGGTGAGCGCGGCGGGCTCTACACCTGCGATCTCTTCCACGATGACCAGCCTACGCCGGTTCGCGTGCGCTCCGGCAAGCGCTTCATTTCCCTGCCCTATTCGCTCGAGATGAACGACACCATCGTCTACGCGGTGAACAAGGTCGAGCCGCGCCAGTACGCCATCATGCTCAAGCGCCACTTCGACCGCCTGTACCAGGAGGGCGCCGAGTCCGGCACGGTGATGTGCATCCCTACCCACAACTACCAGGTGAGCTGCCCGCACCGCATCAAGGCGTTCGAGGAGGCGCTCGAGTACATCACCGGCCACTCGGACGTGTGGGTCGCCACCGGCCGGGAGATCGCCGAGTACTACCGGGCGCACTATCACGATGCGGCGCTCGCAAGCATGCAGGCGCAGGCCGCCACCGCAACAGGGGAGAGTTGACACCATGGCGCTCGACGACGATTACCTGGACTACCCGCTGCGCCGTTACGGCTACGACCACGACCGCTACGACTGGTCGATGCTCGACGAGCGTTCCCCTGTCACCTGGCCCGGCGGCAAGACGCTGGCGGTGTGGATCAACGTGTCGCTGCAGTTCTACCCGCTCGACCAGCGCGGCGTGCCCTTCAAGGTACCCAACGGCATGACCATGCCCTACCCGGATCTGCGCCACTTCTCGCTGCGCGACTACGGCAACCGTGTGGGCATCTACCGGGTGCTGAAGGCCCTCGAGCAGCACGGCATCACGCCGACCTACGCGATCAACGCCCAGCTTGCCGAGCAGACGCCTTATCTCATCAAGCGCCTTCAAGAGCACGGCGGCGAGTTCATCGCCCACGGCTGGAACATGGATCATCTGCACTACGGCGGCCAGCCGATCGAGGAAGAGGCCGAGCTGGTCGCGCGCTCGGTGGAGACCCTTCGCCGCGTGACCGGCCAAACCATTCGCGGCTGGCTCGGCCCGGCGAAGCACCAGAGCTTCAACACGCCGGATCTGCTGGTAAAGAACGGCATCGAGTACTGCGCCGACTGGGTCAACGACGAGCTGCCCTACGCCTTCAAGACCGCTTCGGGCGCGCTCACCATGATGGGACTTTCCACCGAGATCGAGGATCAGTTCGTGATGAGCCAGAACCTGCACTCGGAGGATGCCTGGGTCGCGCAGGTCAAGGACGCCTTCGACTTTCTGCTCGAGGAGTCCCGCACGGCGGGCGGGCGACTCTTCGCGCTGAACCTGCACCCCTGGCTTGTCGGCCAGCCGCACCGCATCGCCTGTCTCGAAGAAGTGCTCGCGCATATCGCCCAGCACGCGCAGATCTGGCAGGCACCGGCGGGCGAGATCCTCGACGCGTTCAAGGCGGCTCAATCCAGCGACGATCAGGGAGCGCGCTGATGGCCATTCACCCCTATAGCGAGACAGAGACGTTCGAGGTTCATCTGCCGCTTCTGATCATCGGCGCTGGCGCCTGTGGACTGGTGGCCGCCCTCAAGGCGCGAGAAGCAGGCATCGAACTTGCCGTGCTCGAACGCGATGATCTGCCCCGGGGCAGCACGGCGATGTCATCGGGTTTCATTCCCGCCGCCGGCACCCGCTTTCAGCAGGCGCTGGAAATCGAGGACAGCCCCGAGATCATGGCCGAGGACATCCAGCGCAAGAACGGCTTCCAGGCGGACCCGGCCATCGTCGAACTGCTGGCCCGCGAATCGGGATCGACCATCGAATGGCTGGCGGACGCGCACGGCGTGGCGTTCGAGCTGGTCGAAGGCTTTCTCTACCCCGGCCACCGGCGACTGCGCATGCATGCCACGCCTCGGCGCACCGGTGAAGAGCTGATGGGAGCGCTGTTGAACGCCGTCGAGCGCGCAGGTGTGGATATCCTGACTCAGGCGCGGGTGGTGGATCTCTACGTGGACGACACCCGACAAGTGCGCGGCGTGGCGCTCGAACGCCCGGACGGCAGCCGCGAGCGCATCGGCTGCGACGCCTTGGTGCTGGCCTGCAACGGCTTTGGCGGCAACCCTGACCTCGTGCGGCGCCACATCCCTTCGCTTGGCGAGGCGCTCTACTATGGTCACGAAGGCAACCAGGGGGATGCCCTCCTATGGGGCGAGGCGATGGGCGCAAGTGCCAGGGACCTCGGCGCCTGCCAGGGCCACGGGTCGCTGGCGACCCCTCACCAGATCTTGATCAGCTGGGCGCTGATGATGCAGGGCGGGATTCAGGTCAACCTGCACGGCGAGCGCTTCTCCAACGAGCACGGCGGCTACTCGGAACAGGCGGCCAAGGTGATCGCCCAGCCGGAGCGGGTCGCCTGGAACCTGTATGACGAGCGTATCCATCAGAACGCGCTCGAGTTCGAGGATTACCGCAACGCCTTCGGAGCTGGCGCGGTGCGCCGCTTCGAGACCCTGGAGGCGCTGGCCGACGGCGCGAACTTGCCTATCGAGGCGCTGGAGGCGACCTTCGACACCGTGCAACGGCACACGAGCGCGCAGACGCCGGACACCTTCGGCCGTACCTTCGAGCGCGCCGACCGGCTCCAGCCGCCCTACTACGCCGTTCGCGTCACCGGGGCGCTGTTCCATACCCAGGGCGGGCTCGAGGTGAACACCCAGGCACGGGTGCTGGACACCGAAGGCAAGGCGCTGCCCAACCTGTTCGCCGCCGGGGGCGCCGCCCGCGGGGTCTCCGGCGCGGGGGATAGCGGCTACCTCTCGGGCAACGGTCTGTTGAGCGCCGTGGTGCTGGGCGCGGTAGCGGGCCAGAGCGCCGCGTCACTCTTGAACTTACAACTGCACTCGGCCGCGTTGCCGTGATGCAAGCTTCATCGCCCCGCTCGTCGGGGCTTTTGCTAAGCAGTTGATTTCGTGGTTTGCTTGCCGCTTCGCCCCGCTGCCACGAGCTCATCGATGTTCCATCTGCTTCTTGCACTGCCCTGCCTGATCGTGATCGCCCGCTACCTCTGGCCGCTTGGCTGGCCCCGCTGGCTCAAGGCGCTGCTCGGCGCGGCGCTGCTGCTGGTCTCCCAGCACCACCTGCTGACCCGGCTCGCCTTCGGCAGCATGTTCTCGCCGGAAGTGCCGCGGGAGATGGTGCTGGTCGTCAACGCCGTGTTCGGGGCGATGATCTTCCTGGCGCTGATGCTGATCGTGGTCGATGTCGCGACCGCGTTGCTCGCCTTGTGCAAACGCCGCCGACTGACGATTGCCGCACCGCTTCGCCACGGGCTGGCCATCGTCGCGCTGGCGCTGGGAGCTTTCGCCGTGAACCAGGCGGCACGCGTTCCGCCCTTGAAGGAGGTCGAGATTTCCATCGCGGGGTTGCCGGCGGCCTTCGACGGCTACCAGATCGTCCACCTGACCGATCTTCACTTGAGTCGGCTCTTCCAGGCCCCGTGGGCGGAAACGGTCGTCACCAAGACCAACCAGCTGGCGCCGGACGCCATCCTGATCACCGGCGACCTGATCGACGGCACCCTCGATGCCCGCCGTGACGACGTGGCGCCGCTCGCGGCGCTGAGCGCACCGGATGGCGTGTTCGCAAGCCCCGGTAACCACGAGTACTACTTCGGATACGACACCTGGATGAACCACTACCAGGCGCTCGGCATGCAGATACTGGCCAACCAGCACGTCGTGGTGGAGCGCGACGGCAGCGCCCTGGTGCTGGCCGGGGTGACGGATGCCTCCGCCGCTCGCCACGGCTACCCGGCGCCGAACCTGGCCGCCGCGCTCGAAGGTGCGCCGAACGACGCGCCAATCGTGCTGCTCGATCATCAACCCCGCAACGCCCGCGCGGCGGCGGCCCAGGGGGTCGACTTGCAGCTTTCCGGCCATACCCACGGCGGCATGCTGGTGGGTTTCGATCGTATCGTGGCGCGTGCCAACGAAGGGTTCGTGTCGGGCATTTATGCACTCGACGGCATGACGCTCTACCTGAACAGCGGTACCGGCCTGTGGCCCGGCTTCGCCCTGCGCCTGGGCAAGCCCTCGGAGCTGACGCGAATCACCCTGCGCGCGCAGTGACCACCGGCAGTGCGACCATCACGATGTCTTGCCGGCGCCCGTGGTGGATGATCGCCGGGCAAGCGCCCAGCGCACCGCGTCGATCGCCACGATGACGACGAGACTCGCTCCCATCACCGGCAGGGCGAGCCCCAACAGCACCAGCAGCACGATCAGGCTCAGCTGTGTCATCCGCGGCAACATGAGGAACAGCGCGGTCACGGTCTGGGCCTGGTGGATCGTCGTGCTTCTGACGCGCAGCCACCACATGCGATACCCCCACACCACCAGAAATGCCAGGGCGGCGGCAAACAGCGCCAGCACCAGCTGGTTGGCGAGGCCGAACAGCACGCCCATGTGCAGGTCGACGCCCCAGCGCGTGAGTTTTGCCGCGAGCGGAAAGGTGGCGAAGTCGGTCTGGTCGAGAACGCGCATGTCGGCGGGGTCGAGCGCGACCTGGTCGACCTGGGTCGGCCAGCGGCGGTCGATTTCCGATACGCGCCAGGCGCGCCCGACGCTCGCCGGCGGCTCAATCTGAAGGCCGCCGGCCATCAGCCCGGCGCCCCGGGCCGCCGCCAGCGCCTGATCGAACCCCTCGGGCCTTGCGTGATGCCCCCCCTCGGGGGCATGGCTCATGCCGTGACCGGCGTGGGGGTCGGTGCTTTCCGGCTCGGCCGGCGCCTCGAGCAGGGTCGAGACGCTCGGCGTTGCCCAGCCCCAGGCATTGCGCAGCTCGGCGATATTGCTGCCGGCCCACTGGGACCAGGTCAGCCCGGTCGCGGAGAAGAACAACAGCCCGACCAGGGCCAGAACGCCCACCGTGGCGTGACGGCGTCGCGGCGCCAGGCGCGGACTTGCGCCCTTGAGCGCCCGGCGCCGGGCGACCCAGAGCACGGTCCCCAAAAGCGCGATGACCCAGAGCCAGGAAGCCGCCAGTTCGCTGTACAAGCGCCCGATGTCCCCCAGCATCAGCCCGCGGTGAAAGTGGTCGAGCGCGGTACGAAACGGCAGGATGCCACTGGTACCGTAGACCGTCATGTCGCCGCGCACCTCGAGGGTGGCCGGATCGATGAAAATGGCGCGGTGCTCCGAGGGGCCAAGCGACGGGTCGGCGAACATGACGCGGGTGGTGCCACCCGCCTCCGGCGCCGGGCGCACCGCCGCCGGAAGCCCCGCCTGTCCAGAGGCCACCTGTGCAGCCTCGATCTGACGCGCCAATGGCTCCCCGGCCTCCTGGCTGCTGGCCGTGAGGGCGTCGCGGTAGAGCCACTCCTCCACCGCAGGCGTCATCACGTACACGATGCCGCTGAGCGCGGCGACGAGAATGAACGGCCCGATCAAAAGCCCGATATAAAAGTGCATGCGCATGAGCAGCGCAAACAGAAGTTTGCCCGTTCGCTTGGGCGCCGAACTACCTTGCGTCGATCCCATGATTCCCTCGTTATTGACGGTTGAACGCGTTAGTGCGATGAATGTTCACCGGGTGCAACAAATAAAACGGTAATAAGCGATCGGCCTTAAACTTCCTGAAAGACGTCAATGAAACCTTCAAGGTGATATCAAAAAAGCTCTCTGGCGCTGGCATGACGAAGTGAAACGCGCTCTTCAACCACCGTGCCTGAACGGCGGTCACGACATGACGATATCACCGGCATCGATACGCTCGACCGCTCGCCGCGGCGATATGCCGCCGGCGCCTTTCACGTCCGATGGCAACCGGATGCTAGACTGACGCTTTACTGTCACTGCCGGATGCCCCCACGTGCCGATGCCGCGCCTCTGTCCACCACGCTCGCAGCGCTATTGCATGACGCTGGCCCTTGCGTGTCTGGCCATGACGCTGCTGTTCGTCGGCCCGCTGATCTCGCAGTTTCAGGCCAGCTTTCACGGCCCTGCACAGCAGGAGACGGCCCACCACCACGCTCAACACGACCACGCAGCGCCGCACCAAGGCACTGCAAAGCATCATCAAGCCGCCGGCGCCGGGGAGCTGTCGCACTGGCACCTGCTGTGCGGCTACTGCGAACTCTGGCAGCACACGCCGACGCTGTTTCTCCACTTGCCGGACATTGCTCGCCAGGCACTTGTCCCCCCTCAGGGCGGTTTCATCGCGCCCTCTATCGGGACACTTCGTCAATCCAACTATCCCCACGCGTTGACCCGTGGGCCACCCGCTTTCACACATCGCGAGTTATAAACAATCGGGAATGACGACCGCGATTCTAATGCGTTTAACTAGAAAACCAATAGCGCCTTTTGACTTTTTAAACGTCAATCAAGGTGGCGTTTTATTACATTCGAGATTTACGTTTAATGCGCAGTTTTAATACTTTTTTAGCGTCATAAAAACGGTCAACGAAGGCTCTCGGTCGTTTTTCCAGTCCGGGTTTAGGTTTTTTAAAGCCACAAAAAAACCGCATCCGAAGATGCGGTCATGGCACCCGATAGACACCGCTACTCCCAGACGGCACCCGCCAGGGCGTCGAGGGGAATCTTCAGGTAGCGCTGGCCGTTGGCTTCCGGGGCAGGCAGTCGTCCGCCCTGAACGTTCACCTGCAGCGCGTGCAATATCAGTTTCGGCATGGGCAGCGTCTTGTCGCGAGCCTGTCTGAGCTCGACGAACGCCGCCTCGCGGTTGTCGCTCAGGTGCGGATTGTTCTCGCGCTGCTCGGCCACGCGGCTCTCCCACTGCGGCGCCCGGCCTCCGGGCATGTAGTCGTGTCCGGTGAACAGGCGCGTCTCGTCGGGCAGGGCCAGAATCGCTTGTATGGAGTGCCAGAGCGCCCGCGCATCGCCACCCGGGAAATCCGCCCGGGCGCTGCCGGTATCCGGCTGGAACAGCGTATCGTGAATGAATGCCGCATCGCCCACCACGTAGGTGATCGAGGCCAGCGTGTGACCCGGCGAATGCATGACGGTTGCCGAGAGTTCACCGATCTCGAAGGTATCGCCGTCGGCGAAGAGCCGATCCCACTGACGCCCGTCTGCCGGCATGTCCGGCCAGTGGTAGATCTCCTTCCACAGCGCCTGCACGTTGGTCACGTGCTCGCCGATGGCCGTCGGCGCGCCGGTCTTCGCCTTCAGGTACTGCGCCGCGGAGAAGTGATCCGCATGGGGGTGGGTGTCCAGAATCCACTCGACGCGCAGCTGGTGCCTGGCCACGTAGGTCAGGAGCTCATCGGCGTGATGCGTGGCCGTGGCGCCGGACTTCTCGTCGAAATCCAGCACCGGGTCGATGATCGCACAGGCGCGGGTGGCCGGATCAATGACGATGTACTGGATGCTGCCGGTACGTGGGTCATAGAACCCCGCTACCTCCGGCGAGCCGGCGCCGGTGCTTTGGGAGCGAGCGAATGTGTTCATGAAATGGCCTCGTACTGATCGATGCGATGAACGTAGATTAGCACGATGACAAATACCGATATAACCATAGCGTCACAAGCTATATACCAGCTTTTACTCCCGATCACCCTGCGAAAGAAAAGGCATCGATCAGGTCATGAAAGATAGCGAGACAAAGCCTCTGATCAAAACTTCTTCTCCAGCGCGAAGCGCGGCTGCTCCCGGCCATCGACCGAAACGCTTTCCATGAACATGGCCAGCGGGCGTACCCACAAGCCGTAGTCGCCGTAGAGCGCGCGATAGACGACGAGCGGCTCTTCGCTTTCGCTGTGGTGGGCGATGCCGGTGACTTCGTACAAGGCACCTTTATAGTGACGGTAGATGCCGGGGGCGGGGGTCATGGTGCGTTCTCCTCTGAGGGGGCGTCGGGTTGCGCCGCCTTTCTGGCCAGCCGCTCGAGCACTTTCGAGGCGGCGACGAAGCCGAAGGTGCCGGTGACGAAGGTGGCCGCACCGAAGCCCGAGGCGCAGTCGAGCCGGGTGGCCTCACCGCTGCCCGGCTTTTGCAGGCATACCTCGCCGTCGGCTCCCGGGTAGACGAGCTGCTCGTCGGAGTAGACACACTCCACCGAGAAGCGCCGCTTGGGATTGCGCGAGAAGCCGTAGTCGCGACGCAGGCGCGAGCGCACCTTGGCGAGCAATGGGTCGTGCTCGGTACGGGTCAGGTCGGCCACCTGGATGCGGGTCGGGTCGCTCTGCCCGCCCGCCGCGCCGGTCACGGTGATCGGAATCTTGCGCCGCTTGCACCAACTGATCAGCGCGGCCTTGGCGATCACGCTGTCGATGGCATCGACCACGTGAGCGACGTCTTCCGGAATGCGCTCGGCCAGGTTCGTCGGCGTGACGAAGGCGGCGTCGGCGATGACCTCGATCTCGGGGTTGATCAGCCGGCAGCGGCTGGCGAGCACCTCGACCTTGGGCTGGCCTATCGTGCCATCCAAGGCGTGCAGCTGGCGGTTGACGTTCGAGGTGCAGACGTCGTCGAGATCGATCAGCGTGAGCTTGCCTATCCCTGAGCGCGCCAGCGCCTCCGCCGCCCAGCTGCCCACGCCCCCCACGCCGACCACCACCACGTGCGCCTGACGAAAGGCACTCGCCGCGCGCTGGCCGTAAAGGCGGCGAATGCCGCCGAAGCGAAAGTCGTAATCGGATGACTCGGTCAAGGGTGTCTTTCTCCTGTAGCAGGGTCGCGCGAACGCGTCGCGTCCCGGGGCGTCAGTGTCACCTGGTCCTGCGGCAGGTGCCCGGCCCAGCCCAGGCGCTCCAACAGCGCCGTCATGACCGGGTCGAGCGCGCCGCTCACCTCCAGGCGCTGATCGCGGCAGGGGTGGTCGAAGGCCAGGTGGGTGGCCGCCAGCAGCAGCCTCGGGGCGGCGAGGCGCTCGGCGAAGAAGCGGTTGTGCACGCTCTTGCCGTGCTTGGCGTCGCCGATGATCGGGTAGCCGCGCCGGGAAAGGTGGCGACGAATCTGGTGGCGGCGCCCGGTCTGCGGGTGCGCCCGCACCAGCGAATAGCGCGCCACCGGGTAGCGGTCGACCTGAACCGGCAGCTCCACGCTGTCCAGGCGCTGAATGTCGGTACGCGCGGGCATCGCCGGCATGTCCGCCTTGGGGCGACTGCCGTCCTCCTCGCGCAGCGGGTAGTCGAGGGTTTCCGCCTCCGGCGCCTTGCCGCGCACCACCGCAAGATACTGCTTGTCCACCTCGCGCTCGTTGAACGCCTGGCTCAGCCGGGCCGCCGCCGAGGAGGAAAGCGCCATCACCATCACCCCGGCGGTGGGCCGGTCCAGCCGGTGCACCGGGTAGACCCGCTGGCCGAGCTGATCGCGCAGCTGCTGGACGAGAAAGGTGGTTTCACCGCGGGCGAGCTTCGAGCGGTGTACCAGAAGCCCGGCGGGCTTGTAGAGCACGACCAGATGTTCGTCCTGAAAGAGAATGCGTAGGGGCGCCATGGCCGGCCTCGTTGAAAACTGGCGCCATTGTCGCGGCTCCAGGCGCGCTTGTCACCCGGCGAGAAGCGTTCGGCGACGGTGGCATAGCCTGGCTCGAGCAGCTACCTTTCAAGAGCACCCTTTCGGGGGCTTCCATGGAACAGGATTAAGGAGAACAGACGATGCGTTTAGCCACTCCCTTGACCGCCATCACCGCGGCGCTGCTGCTGGCCACCACCGCCCATGCCCAGAGCAGCGATTCGCTCGAGGTCAACATGCACGACGTCACCGCCGACGGCGTGGGCGAGGCGATGGGCACCGTGACCATCGAGAGCTCGGAGTTCGGCGGCGTGATGCTCACCCCGTCCGTCACCGGCCTCGAGCCCGGTATCTACGGCTTTCACCTGCACCAGAACCCGAGCTGCGAGCCGGCCGAGGACGACGACGGTGAAATGGCCGCCGCTCAGGCCGCCGGTGGCCACTACGACCCGGAGGGCACCGAGACTCACCAGGGCCCCTATGGTGAAGGCCACCTGGGCGACTTGCCGGTGCTGACCGTCAATGAAGACGGCGAAGCCAACCTGCCGGTACTCGCGCCGCGCCTGAGCATGGAGGACATGACCGACCGCGCCCTGATCATCCATGAAGGCGGCGACACCTACGCGGACGAACCGCACCTGGGCGGCGGCGGCGCGCGCATGCTGTGCGGCGTGACGCCCGCCTCCTGAGCCGTTGCCGGCATCGCACCCTCGAGACGGGCAGCCACGCGCTGCCCGTCTTGCGTTTGTGGTCACAGAATCGTCCTAAAGAAACTAAAGTCGTAGAGCGAATCTTGGCGTGAATCGGTACATTCGGCGAGTGTCGCCAGGCGTCTGTCCTAGCGCTGGCAAGTGGTTATCTTCTCTGACTAACCTACATCGAGTATCTCAATGATTACCTTCATCGCCTCCATACTGCTTTTGATCGTGGGTTACTTCACCTACGGCAAGTTCGTGGATCGGGTGTTCGTGGCCGACCGCAAGCGCCCGACTCCCGCCTTCAGCATGCGTGACGACATCGACTACGTGCCGATGAATACCACGCGCAACTCGCTGATCCAGCTACTCAACATCGCCGGTGTCGGCCCGATCTTCGGACCGATCCTGGGCGCGCTCTACGGGCCCGTGGCCTTCGTGTGGATCGTGGTGGGCTGCATCTTCGCGGGTGCCGTACACGACTACCTCACCGGCATGATCTCGATTCGCAACCACGGGGCGCATCTGCCGCAGCTTGCGGGCAAGTTCCTGGGCAAGGCGATGAAGCACGTGGTCAACGGTTTCGCGCTGCTGCTTTTGCTGCTGGTGGGCACGGTGTTCGTTACTTCGCCGGCCACGCTTCTGGCCAACATGACGTCCCTGTCACTGCTCGCCATCACCCTGGTCATCTTCGCCTACTACCTGATCGCCACGCTGTTGCCGATCGACAAGGTGATCGGGCGCATCTACCCCTACTTCGGGGCGCTCTTGCTGTTCAGCGCCGCCGGTATCGGTATCGGTCTGGTCGTCACCGGTGCACCTATCCCTGAGCTTTCGTTCCAGAACATGCACCCGGACGGCGCGCCGATCTTCCCGCTGCTGTTTCTGACCATCTCCTGTGGCGCGCTTTCCGGCTTTCACGCCACGCAAACCCCGATCATCTCGCGCACCACGGAGAACGAAACCAGCGGCCGGCGTATCTTCTACGGCATGATGATCACCGAAGGCGTGATCGCGATGATCTGGGCCGCCGCTGCCATGAGCCTGTTCTACGGCGACCAGTCGCTGTCCGACGTGCTGGCCGCCGGTGGCCCCGCCGCGGTGGTGAGCGAAGTCTCCGTGACCATGCTGGGCGCGGTGGGCGGCACGCTCGCCATCCTCGGCGTCATCGTCCTGCCGATCACCTCCGGCGACACCGCGTTTCGCAGCGCCCGGATGATCATCGCGGATTACCTGAAGATCGCCCAGAAGCCGATCGCCAAGCGCCTGATGATCGCCCTGCCGCTGTTCGTGATCTCCTACGCGCTGACCCACATGGACTTCACGCTCTTGTGGCGCTACTTCTCCTGGGCGAACCAGACCACCGCGGTCATCGCACTGTGGGTCGCCACCATGTACCTGGTGCTGTCGCGCAAGCCCTACCTGATCACGGCCATTCCGGCGGTATTCATGACCATGGCGACCTTCACGTACCTGGCCTTCGCCCCGATCGGCTTTGGCCTTCCGCTGCAGATGAGCTATGTGGTCGCCGCACTCGGCACCCTGGTGTGCATCGCGCTGTTCATGAAGCGGGTGCGTCGCTTGAGCCGCGCCACCTTCACCGTGGACGAGCCGGTCCCCCTGGCGGGTCAAGGCCTGGCCGGTTTCGCTGCCAGCGAACGCTAATCTCCAAAACCCTGCTCTGCCCGGCCCCGCGCCGGGCAGTCTCTTTTCACCGCCTCACTGGCCGTTCCCTCCATTCAACTTTACGCGGTATCCAGGCTTTCAGGCGGCATTCCCTGCCCGTTCCCGTCTTTTTATTCACGCTGGCCAGTTTGCCAAGCGACGCACGCCAAACTACGCCCGCCCAAAACTCTCACTTTAATTAACTATTCGGATCGGGCGTCTTTACTTACATCATGGGTAGTCGGCCAAGGCGATTAAGCAAACGCATAATTTCTTCGCGCCGATTGACGCTTGATTCAGGTTATTAATTCTTTCCCGCCGACCTGCCAGTATCGAGAGTGAAGCGAGTGCTCGCTTCTGACGAAACGCTAACGTCAATGGCTTCTCCGGCCGGAGAAGTGACACCCGGGGTACGCCCCGGCCCGTTACTATGGAGAGTAAAATGTTTCATCACTCATCGAAGCTTCAATACCCGGTCAAGGTCGACAAGCCCAACCCGCAGTTCGCCATGCTGCTGCAGCAGGCGATCGGCGGTATCGAGGGCGAGATCCGCGTGGCCATGCAGTACTTTTTCCAGGCCATGGGCGCGCGCGGCGACGACCGTATCCGCGACATGCTGATGTCCACCGCCACCGAAGAGCTGTCCCACATCGAGATGCTCGGCCACGCGGTGGCGCTGAACCTGGAAGGCGCGCCGGTCTCCTACCAGGAGGAAACCGCCAAGGATCCGGTCATGAACGCCATCCTGGGTGGCGCCAACCCGCGCCACCTGCTCTCGTCCGGGCTATCCGCGATGCCGGTCAACGCCAACGGCGTGCCCTTCGACATGAGCCACGTCTACGCCACCGGCAACATCGGCGCGGACATGATGGCCAACGTGGCGGCGGAATCCGGCGGTCGCGTGCTGGCGACGCGCCTCTACAACTGGACCGACGACCACGGCATGAAGGATTTCCTGTCGTTTTTGATCGCCCGGGACACCTACCACCAGCAGCAGTGGCTGGCGATCATCGAGGAGCTGGGTGGCATGCAGGCGCAGCTGCCGATCCCGAACTCGACGCCGGAAGAGCACGAGGCGACAGAGCACTCCTACTACTACCTCAATACCCTGCTCGACAAGGACGCGCCCAAGGGGCGCTGGGGCGAAGGCCCGTCGCTGGATGGCCGCAGCCAGTACTCGATCAAGAACACCCCGGAACCGCTGGGCCAGGAGCCCTCGCTGGGCGGCGCCAAGCCGAACTCCGGCGCGCAGACCGATCAGGTCGACCCGGCCAAGTAAGTCTTGACCGCGCACGAAAAAAACCCCGAACCAGGTTCGGGGTTTTGTCGTTCAGGTGCTCAACGGCTCATTCGTAGGACTGGTCGCCGGCCACGTGCATCTGACGCTGCATGTAGTTCTGCAGGCCGACCTTGTCGATCAGGCTGAGCTCGGTCTCGATATGGTCGATGTGCTCTTCTTCATCGGCGAGCAGGTCGCGCAGCATGTCGCGGGTCACGTAGTCCTTGACGCTTTCGCAGTAGGTGATCGCTTCGATGTAGTCGTTGCGGCCGTCGTGCTCGATCTTGAGATCGCACTCGAGCATTTCCTTGACGTTCTCGCCGATGTGCAGCTTGCCCAAGTCCTGCAGATTGGGAATGCCTTCGAGGAACAGGATACGCTCGATGATCTTGTCGGCGTGCTGCATCTCTTCGATGGACTCGTCGTACTCCCACTTGGCCAGCGCCTTGAGGCCCCAGTCCTTGTACATCTTGGCGTGCAGGAAGTACTGATTGATCGCGACCAGCTCATTGCCGAGTGCGATATTGAGATGCTCAATGACCTTGGGATCGCCTTTCATACGTCACCTTCGTTGTAGTACTGCCGTTATAGTACTGCCGTTGTTGTCGCAGCAGGTTATTCGGACAATCAAGCAGTTACGTCAATAAAGCAGCGGGGCTTCGCAGAACCCGCCACGGGGTGACTGAAAGTATAGATCAGGCATTAAAAAACACAAGGAAATCAGTTGCTTGTTAAAAGCAACTCAAACAATAGTGATTCGCGTCATACGGCGTAAGCGAGTCCCATGTCTGCCTGGGCGCGAACCTCCTGAACGGCTTCGCGGGTAATCGACTTAGCCAAACAGGCGCACTTGCCGCACTGGGTAGCGCAGCCCGTCGCCTCGCGAACCTCGCGCCAGCTGCGCGCGCCTTCGTTCACTTCGCGGCGAATTCGATGGTCGGTCACACCCTTGCACACACATACGTACATGACATCACCTCATGAAATCCATGCGGTAAATGTAAATGATTCGCATACATCTTATCAAGTAGAAACGAATCGCCTTTGCAAGCCATTTTTGATGGCGTCAGGATTTATCATCGCAAGACAAGCGCTTGGCGTTTTTTTCCGCGTGCGCGAATCGCCATAAAAAAGGCCGCTGCGTTAGCGGCCCGATGGCGAGAGGGCGAGCGATCAGCCGTTACGTCGCAGGAAATGGATACCGACCAGTGCACACACCAGGGTGGGGACCAGCACCGCCCAGACCGGCGAGAAGCCGAAGATGGTCGAGGCCGGCGCCAGGAGGTCCTGGATGTACTTGAACACCAGCCCCGTCACCACGCCATAGAACACCCGGGTGCCGGCGGCCACGCTGCGCAGCGGTCCGAACACGAAGGAGGCGGCGATGAGGACCAAAGACGCCATGGTGAACGGCATCAGCACCTTCTGCCAGAAATAGAGAAGCGGCTGCGCGGCGCTTTGCCCCTGCGCCTGCAGATAGTGGGCATAGGCCCACAACTCGCTGGGCGCCTGGCTTTCGATATCACGCAGCAGCCGTTCGAGCTGGGTCGGGGTGAGATCGGTTTCCCACACCATTCGGGCCTGGTGCTCCGATTCGGTGTGATCCTCGTAGATCCGCGTGGTATTGACGTTCTCGAGCTGCCAGCGCCCCTCCTCCCAGTGAGCCCGGGCGGCCCGGGTCGCTTCCACCAGGCGGCGCTCGTCGAAACGGTAGCGGGTCAGGTCGAGCACCACGTTGTCGGCGCGAATGGCGCCGAACCGGTAGACGCTGTCGCCCTCGAACTGCCAGCCGCTGCGGCTTTGGAGCATGGCGCTCTCGCCCTGGCGCTGCTCGAGCCGCCAGGCCTCGGCGAACTGTTCGGTCCTGGGGCTCACGAACTCGGCCACCAGCAGCACCACCGCCACCACCAGCAGCACCGGCTTCATGACGCCCCACACGATGCGCGCCAGCGAACGCCCGGCGGCGCGCATCACCGTGAGCTCGTTGCTGGACGCCATGGTGCCCATGCCGATCAGCGCGCCGATCAGCACCGCCACCGGCGCGTACTGGTAGAACCGCCAGGGCAGGCGCATCAATAGATACAGCAGCACGTCGAGCGCCGAGTAGTTGCCTTGGGTATCGCCCAGATCACCGATGTAGGCGATGGTGATATCGAGCCCCAGCAGCACGAACTGCACGATGATGATCGCCCCGAGGACATTACGCGCGATGTAGCGGTCCAGGCGATCCGCCACGGTCAGTACACTAAGCATTAACGCATTCCCTTACGTTGCGAGCGCCAGATCAGAAGGCCCCCCAGCACCAAGAAGAGTCCATGCACCGGCCACACGCCGACCGCGCTTGGCAGCGAACCGCCGCCGATGGCGTCCACGGCGGCGAGCAGCAGGCTCAAGTACGCCACGTAGAGGAACACCGCCGGCAGCAGCTTGGCGAAACGCCCCTGGCGCGGGTTGACCCGCGACAGCGGCTGGGCGAGCAGCGCCAGGATGAAGACCATCAGCGGCAGCCCCGCGCGCCACTGGAACTGCGCCTGGGCGCGCGGGTCGGCGTCGTTCCAGAGCTCAGCGGTGGTGGCGAACTCGAGCGAATCGAGCTCCTGGCGATTACGGCTCAAGCCCAGGCGCAGGGTGTAGCGCTCGAAGGTAAGACGCTCGGCCTCGCGGCGCCCCGGCGTCACGCCGTAGCGCTCGCCCTCCTCGAGAATCAGGAAGCGGCTGCCGGTCTCGACACGCGTCTCCTGGTGCCCGGTGCGCGCCCGCGTCACGTAGCTGTGGGTGTTGTCGCTGTCCGGGTCGGCCTGTTCGTGTACCAGCACTTCCTGCATCTCGGTGCCGTCGCTGCTGAAGTCGCTGATATAGGCGGTGCGGCCGCTGCCGAAGGACTGAAAGCGCCCGGGCGCCAGCACCGAGACGTCGAGCCGGCTCTGCTGCTCCTCGATGGTCGCTTCGTTGAGAAGCGCCCCGGCCGGGGTCAGCCACAGGCTGCAAAGCCCTACCATGACGGCGACGATGGAGGCCGGCAAGAGCGTGACGCGCAGAAGCCGCGTGGGGCTCATGCCGCAGGCGACCATCACGGTGATTTCGCTGTTCATGTAGAGCTGCCCGTAGGCGAGCAGGATGCCCAGGAAGAACGCCAGCGGCAGGATCAGCTCCAGAAACCCCGGCAGGTGGTAGAACATCAGGCTGCCCAGGATGGTGACGGGAAAATCGCCCTCCGCCGCGGAGGCGAAGTAGCGGATGAAGCGACTTCCCATGATCACCAGCATCAGGATACCGGCGACCGCCGACATCGTGAGCAACACTTCTCGAGTCAAGTACCGAAATAAAATCAACGCGCTCTCCGGCTAATCCTGCAGGTCGCCATGCAATGCGCTCATGGCTTGGGTACACTGATCCACCTAATGATCGCGATATTATCCCGAATCACTCGATGCTTGTCTTGTTGGAGACGTCATGGAATTTTCCGTTCAGACCGCCAATCCTGCCAAAGCCGAAACGGCGTGCCTCGTCCTGCCCGTCTATAAAGATAGCGAGTTATTGCCTGCCGTGGCGAAATTGGACGACGCGAGCGAGCGGCTGATCGGACAACTGCTCGAACGCGGCGACTTCGATGCTGCGCTTGGCAACACCCAACTGATTTCCTTCGCCCCGGGCCTGGGCGCCGAGCGCCTTCTGCTGGTGGGCCTGGGCTCCCGTGACAAGTGCCAGGAAGCAGCGCTGATCAAGGCGCTTGATGCGGCCATGGGGGCGCTCGTGAAGCTTCCCGTCGACGAGGCCAGCGTCGCCTTCACCGACGTGCCGCTCGAGCGCGACACCGCCTGGAAGGCGCGCAAGACCCTGGAAGCCGCCGAACGCGCGGTCTACCGCTTCGACCGCTTCAAGTCCGCCCCGGCGCCCAGGCCGGCGCTCGAGAAGATCACCCTGATCGTCAGCGACGCCGCCCAGGCAAGCTCCGCCCAGCAGGGCGCGCGGGTCGGCGTTGCCATCGGCCAGGGCATCAACCTGGCGCGCACCCTGGGCAACCTGCCGGGCAACGTCTGCACGCCGCGCTACCTGGCCGAGCAGGCCGAGGCGCTGGGTCACGCCTCCAAAGGGATGCTCGCGGTGGAGGTTCTCGACGAGGAAGCGCTCGAGGCGCTCGGCGCGGGCTCCCTGCTCAGCGTGGGTCGAGGCAGCGCCGAGCCGTCGCGACTGATCGTCATGCAGTACCAGGGCGCCGAGGACCCGAGTGAGGCCCCCCACGTGCTGGTGGGCAAGGGCATCACCTTCGATACCGGCGGCATTTCGCTCAAGCCGGGCGAAGGCATGGACGAGATGAAGTTCGACATGGGCGGCGCCGCCGGCGTGTTCGGCACCGTCCAGGCGGTGCTTGCGATCAAGCCGAAGATCAACGCGGTGTTCATCGTCGCCGCCGCCGAGAACATGCCCGACGGCGCGGCGACCAAGCCCGGCGACATCGTCAAGACCCTCAAGGGCCTGACCGTCGAGGTGCTCAACACCGACGCCGAAGGGCGCCTCGTGCTGTGCGACGCGCTGACCTACGCCGAGCGCTTTGCGCCTGCCAGCGTCATCGACATCGCCACGCTCACAGGTGCTGCCATCGTGGCGCTGGGCCACCACGCCACCGGCCTGCTTTCCAATGACGACGATCTGGCCCTCGACGTGCTCGATGCCGGCGAATCCGCCTGGGATCGCGCCTGGCACCTGCCGCTGTGGGACGAGTACCAGGAACAGCTCGACTCCAACTTCGCGGACCTCGCCAACATCGGCGGGCGCCCGGCGGGGACCATCACTGCGGCGTGCTTTCTGTCGCGCTTCGCCGAGCACTTCCCCTGGGCGCACCTGGACATCGCCGGCACCGCCTGGCATTCGGGCAAGCAGAAAGGCGCCACCGGCCGCCCGGTGGGGCTTCTGACCCAGTACCTGCTGGATCGCGAAGCCGACGCCGAGGTGGAAACCGAGACAAAATAGCCGGCCCGGCCGGTTAACGGTTGCCTTTCGTCAGCACAACCGTTAAATCTGAACGTCATGAGACGCCCGCACGCGCGGGCGTCTTTTCCCCCTTCTGATGTCACCCCCTGCGGGGGTATTTTTTGCGGAGACCATACGCCGTGCCCAGTGCCAGTTCAGCCAACCGTTTCGATATCCTGCCCTCCAACCTGCCCACGGCGGAGAACATTCGCGAAAGCATCCTCCAGAACCCAGGCTTTGGACGTCACTTCACCGACCACATGGTCAACATCCGCTGGACCGTGGACGCCGACTGGCACGGCCACCAGGTGCGCCCCTACGGGCCGCTGACCCTGGACCCGGCGGCGGCGGTGCTGCACTACGGCCAGGAGATCTTCGAGGGCATCAAGGCCTACCGCCACGAGGATGGCTCCATCTGGACCTTTCGCCCGGAGAAGAACGCCGAGCGCCTGCGCCGTAGCGCCCGTCGGCTCGCCCTGCCGGAACTCTCGGACGACGACTTCATCGGCTCGATCCAGGCGCTGCTCGCCCAGGATCACGCCTGGGTACCCACGCCGCACAGCGACGCCGACGAGTGCAGCCTCTACCTGCGCCCGTTCATGATCGCATCGGAAGCCTTTCTCGGCGTGCGCCCGGCTCACGAAGTGGACTACTACGTCATCGCCTCGCCTGCGGCGTCCTACTTCAAGGGCGGCATCTCGCCGGTCTCGATCTGGCTCTCGTCGACCTACAAGCGCGCCGCCGCCGGCGGCACCGGCTTTGCCAAGTGCGGCGGCAACTACGCAGCCTCGCTCGCCGCGCAGAAAGAGGCCGAAAGCCACGGCTGCGGTCAGGTGGCGTTTCTGGACGCCGCCGAGAACAAGTGGATCGAAGAGCTCGGCGGCATGAACCTGTTCTTCGTCTACAAGGATGGCCGCCTGGTCACCCCGCGTTTGACCGACACCATTCTCGAAGGCGTGACCCGCAACTCCGTGCTGACGCTGGCTAAAGACATGGGCCTGACCCCGGAAGAGCGCCCGATCAGCATCGACGAGTGGCGCGAAGGTGCGGCCAACGGCGAGATCAGCGAAGTGTTCGCCTGCGGCACCGCGGCGGTCATCACCCCGGTGGGCGAGCTGGTCACCGAGAACGAGCGCATCCGCGTTCAGGGCGACGGTGGTTCAGAGGTCGCCATGCGCATTCGCAAGACGCTGCTCGACATCCAGTACGGACGCAGCGAGGACAAGCACGGCTGGCTGACCCGGCTGGTGTGATCGCCTCTGCCGCCGCCTTCCGGCGGCGGCTTTTTTCATAGCGCTGCTTCTCATAGCGTCGCTGTTCATAGCGTAAGGCAGACCCATGGCGCGAATCGACTTCTACATTCTTCAGGACACCACCCTGGAGGCGCGGCTCGCCTTTGCCTGCAAGCTGGCCGAGACCATCCACCGCAAGGGCTACCGGCTGCACCTGCACTGCGAGGATCAGGCGCTCGCCGAGCAGGCCGACGAGGCGCTGTGGAGCTTTCGCGAGGATGCCTACCTGCCCCACGCGATCGAAGGCAGCGACCTGGCCGCGAGCGTCCCCATCACGCTGGGCTTTGGCGAACTGCCCGCGCCCCGCGAGGAGACCGCGCTCTTGAACCTGCATCCGGACATCCCGGAGGGCATCGAGCGTTTCACCCGTGTGGCCGAAATCATCAACCAGCACCAGCAGGTGCTGGTGACCAAGCGCGCCTGCTGGCAGCGCTACAAGGAGCTTGGCCATGAGGTAGTGCCGCACAAGATCGGCTGATACTGGAGAGAAAGCCCATAAGCGACAAGCCCGCTTCCCTGATCATACCGCCCGATGGCTACAGCGACTGGCTCACCGAGCTGAAGCACCGCATTCATGGCGCTCAGCAGCGGGCGACGCTGGCGGTCAACCGCGAGCTGATTTTGCTCTACTGGCAGATCGGCCGCGATATTCTTAAGCGCCAGGCAGAGCAGGGTTGGGGCGCGAAGGTGATCGAGCGACTAGCGTTCGATCTGCGCTCGGCGTTTCCGGAAACCAAGGGCTTCTCCAGAGCCAATTTGATGTACATGCGTGCCTTTGCCGACGCTTGGTCCAACGATGAAATTGTCCAACAGGCCGTTGGACAATTACCCTGGGGCCATAACCTTGTGCTTCTCAGTAAATTGAAAGCGCCCGCTGAACGTTTGGCCTATGCTGAGGCCGCTGTGGAAAACGGCTGGTCTCGCAACGTACTGGTCATGCAGATCGAAACCCGCTTGCTGGAGCGCCAGGGCGCGGCGGTGACCAACTTCGAGCCACGCCTGCCCAAGCCACAGTCGGACCTGGCCCGCGAATCGCTGAAAGACCCCTACCGCTTCGACTTTCTCGGTCTGACGGCCGAGTCCCAGGAGCGCGAGGTCGAAGAGGCGCTGGTACGTCACGTCACCGAGTTTCTGCTGGAACTGGGCGCAGGCTTTGCCTTCGTGGGGCGCCAGGTGCTGCTCGACGTCGGCGGCGAAGAGTTCTTTCTAGATCTTCTGTTCTATCATCTGAAGCTTCGCTGCTACGTGGTCATCGAGCTCAAGACCGGCAAGTTCAAACCGGAACATCTGGGGCAGCTCGGCTTCTACTTGACGGCGGTCGACCGCCAGATCAAAACCGAGCTGGATGCGCCGACCATCGGCCTTTTACTGTGCAAGAGCAAGAACCGGGTGGTTGCCGAGTACAAGCTGCTGGAATCGCTACCCACCGAGCTGCAAACCGGCCTGCCCAGTATCGAGCGCCTCGAACAGGAGCTCGCCGAGATAAAACGTCGGCCAGGCGTAGAGTAAACGGCGCCAGTGAAGGCGGTAGCACCTTGAACGCGCGCCTGACGCCCTCCCCCATATCGCGCTATACTGGCCGCCATTTTTCGAACTTCTTTTGAATTTCGTGCTTTCTCCGGAAAGCATCGTCGTCGGTGAGCCGCTCCATGGAAAAGACCTACCAACCCGAACAGATCGAAACCCGCTGGTACGAGCGCTGGGAGGCGGACAACCGCTTCGCGCCGTCAGGCACCGGCGCGCCCTTCTCCATCATGATTCCGCCGCCCAACGTGACCGGAAGCCTGCACATGGGCCACGCGTTCCAGGACACCATCATGGATACCCTGACGCGCTGGAAGCGAATGCAGGGCAACAACACTCTGTGGCAGGTAGGCACCGACCACGCCGGCATCGCCACCCAAATGCTGGTGGAGCGCAAGGTCGCCGCGGAAGAGGGCAAGACGCGCCACGACCTCGGCCGCGAAGCGTTCACCGACAAGATCTGGGAGTGGAAGGAGGAGTCCGGCGGTCACATCACGCGCCAGCTGCGCCGCATGGGCGCCAGCGTCGACTGGTCCCGCGAGCGCTTCACCATGGACGACGGCTTCTACAAGGCGGTTCAGGAAGTATTCGTGCGCCTGCACGAAGAGAAGCTCGTCTACCGCGGCAAGCGTCTGGTCAACTGGGACCCGACGCTGCACACCGCGATCTCCGATCTCGAGGTCGAGAACAAGGAGCAGCAGGGCAGCTTCTGGCATTTCCGCTATCCGCTGGCCGAC